>JAVCCX010000154.1 GCA_030765245.1 Candidatus Zophobacter franzmannii
ATCTCAAAGATAGAATTAAACCGGTTTATGATGTTAGGAAGTCCCGCGTAATGGCAGAGAAAGTTATCAAGGGTGGAAGCTGGTTTGCAAACTATAAGAAATGTAAAATTGAAGCAAGAAGTGGTGAAAGCCCCGATACACGAGACTTTCGTATTGGGTTTAGACTCTTCAGAACTGCACAGAAGTAGAGGTTAAAATGAAAACAAACTTAATAATAATCCTACTCCTTACCCTTGCGTCACTATTTGCATTCACCACTGAAGAGAAAATTGATATGATGATAACCTTGCAAGACCATCAGTTTTCCTCAACAAGGTTAGAAGATGAGTGGACTACCCGGTTAGATAATAAACGGGGTGAAGACTCTGCTAATTCACATAGCAATGCTAAATCACTTTTAGAAATAAGATACAGCGATGATAAAGACTTCGCAAAAGCTCTTAAAAAAGAGTACACAACTCAAATAAACTACTCTCGAGCATGCTTTGATTATCGAAAAGCAATGCTTAAATTACAATTGGAAAGAGAGACATTTAACAGTAGACAGGTGGATACCCTCAGCTTTCACAAGCTTAGCTGGCTGGAAGAACGGAACTCAATTGCTATAAGCATTGAAGGTTTCAACAATATTTACTCTGTACACTGTGATCTGTACCTTAACTCCTTTATCGATGAGTATCCGGAACAATGCTACATAGTAGTCTCGAAAGAGTATGAAGGTTATGACAAGTGGAATTACTTTAACTGGGAACTGAAGTATGGAGATTACTCTCAGGCTTTCTCAGTTCAAAGAGACAAGAAGTCTAACTTTGCTCAAGCAATTGAAGCTGTTCCTGAAAATCCATTTCACAATGATGTTTGGCAATATGAGCATGTTGTGTATGACACAGCAGGATTTCCAAAGGAGTTCTCAGCTTCTGATAGTCTCTTAGCTGACTACGGAAAGAAGTATCTTGTTGTTGCTATTGGAGTTTCTGACTATGAATTCCTTCCAAGTTATAAATACGCAGAAGAGGGAGCGAAAGCATTTAAAGAGAAGATTCAGAAGATGCTCTTTATCCCTGATGAAAACTTCTATACATCCTATGACTCACAGTTTAAAGGCTTTGAGCACCTGGATAAGTTCTGGTTCGATATTCATGCCAAACAGGATTCGTTAAAGCTTATCCTCTATTATGCAGGAAATGGGCTTAGTATTGATGGGAAACCATCTCTTTTGGAACCGGGATTCAACATCCATCTTCCCCAGTCGAGTGCTACAACAGTCGACTCACTCCTGAATATCTGTGCTAAATATAACTTCAGGTCGATTAACCTCTTTCTCGAAACAAACTTCGTTTCACTAAACAATGAAAGTATGTTTATCACTAACGACCTTGATAATCTGCCACCACTGATGGGTATGGTTCCACTTGAGCGAAATACAAGCATCTTTTTTGCAGGAAATACGCGTGGTAAAACCAATATTTTAACAGATGAAAGACAGAATCTGTTCACTTGGTCACTACTAAATAGTATGAATCCTAAAGCAGACCGAAATCACGATAAATATATCACTTTAAGCGAGCTTCAATCTCGCATCACATTGCTGTCAGACAACCGGGAAGAGAAGCTTAGAATACGGCAGAATCCCAGCCTCCAGACTCTGAATGGCAATTATATTCTTTTCAGACTTGACAACCCATACAAATAAAAACTGTTAAATCGCTAAGTATTAATATAATATAAACACTGAGGTAATAATGAAGAAGCTTTCTAAGCCTGAAATGGATAATATTGCGAAACTGAGTAATGTTGCTCGTGGTGAAATTCTAAAGATGACAACAATAGCAAAGTCAGGTCATCCCGGTGGCTCAATGTCCACTATCGACCTTATGATGATGCTTTATGGTATGATCAATGTTAATCCTGTGCACCCGAATGATGAGAACCGTGATGTTGTTGTTGTCAGTAACGGACACATCTCCCCTGCTGTTTACTCTACTTTAGGTTTAAATGACTTCTTTGATGTCAGAGAAGCAGTTTCACAATTCCGCCTTTGTGGTTCAATCTATGAGGGACATATTGAAAGAGATGTACCCGGAGTAGAATGGGGAACCGGAAACCTGGGACAGGGCGTATCTACAGGTATTGGTTTCGCTTTAGCTAACAAACAAAATGGCATAGATAGCAATGTATTTGTCTTCATGGGTGACGGAGAGCAACAGAAAGGTCAGATTGCAGAAGCAAGAAAGGTTGCTGTTAAGTTCGACCTCACTAACCTCACAGTGATTATTGATTACAACAGACTCCAGATTAGTGGCGACATTGATGAAGTAATGCCTAATCGTATCTCAGATAACTTCCTCGCAGATGGTTGGGAAGTGATTGAGATAGACGGACACAATTTAGAAGATATTGAATTTGCTTATACACATGCACTTAGGAGCAAGTTACCTGTAATGATTCTTGCAAAGACCATTATGGGCAAAGGTGTTTCATTCATGGAGAATAAAGCGAAATACCATGGTTCTCCCCTTAGTGATGAACAGTTATCAGAAGCACTTAAAGAACTTAAGCTTGAAAACAACCTTGATGAACTCAAAGATCTTCGTTCTCAATTCAAGCAAACAGACACACATCATATAGATTTTACGCAAGAGTTTAAACTCAACTCAGGAACTCCTAAGACTTATAAAGAGAAGACCGATAATCGCTCAGCTTGGGGTAACGCTCTCACCGATTTAGCAGCAACAACAAGGGTGAAAATATGCCACTTGCTGTCTTTGATTGCGACCTTGCCGGTAGTGTTAAAACTGCGGGATTTGCTAAAGAAGCACCTGAGAACTTCTATCAGATGGGAATTATGGAGCATAACACTTCTGTGATTGCCGGTGCTATGTCCTCTCGTGGAATCCAGACTTTCTGGGCTGATTTTGGTGTGTTTGGTGTGGATGAAGTTATCAACATGCACCGTTTAACAGATATAAATCACGGCAATCTGAAGGTTGTCACTACTCATGTCGGTCTTGATGTGGGTGAAGATGGAAAAACGCACCAGTGCATCGATTATGTTGGTTTAACAAGGAATCTATACCACTTCGGTATCATCGTTCCTGCTGACCCAAATCAAACTG
>JAVCCX010000378.1 GCA_030765245.1 Candidatus Zophobacter franzmannii
GACAACCAACTTGACATAATCACAGAACTCTCTGGCAACTACCCTAATCCTTTCAATCCTACAACTACTATCAGCTATTCAGTTGCAAGCAACAATGAGAATGTAGAGATAGCTATATATGACATTCGAGGCAGAAGAATAAGAACCCTTATCAATAAGCAGATAAGTCGTGGTGAACATGAGATTATCTGGGATGGCAATGATGAAAACAGCCAATCAGTTGCATCAGGGGTATATTTCTATAGACTATCTACAGAGAGTAAGACTATATCGAAGAAGATGGTACTTCTTAAATAAACTTGACGGACATAGAACAGAGTAATTATTTACATAGAAAACAGAGAGTTTGAGGTATCTTAATGATAGATAACACAAGACGGAAACGGTCACTTAAAGAGATGAAGAGGCGAAATACAATTAAACTGATAATGTATGGCATAGCTTTCATCCTATTCTTCTACCTTTTTAAGGTTGCTTTTGCTAAGTTTGCAGCAACTAAACTAGGATCTATGGGTGATACACAAGCCGAGACAAAGCAATACCCATTCACTAAGCATGGTATTCTTTCTGTAAAGGATAAGAATGTCCACCTTGCTGACTTCGAGATAGAGATTGTTGAGACCCCTGAGAAACAGGAGATGGGACTGATGTACCGTAAACAGATGGCTCCTAATCGTGGGATGTTGTTTCCTTATGATAATCCCCAACCTGTCAGCTTTTGGATGAAAAATACCTACCTTCCGCTTGATATGATTTTCATTGATAGTGACATGAAGATTGTCCAGATCTCAAGGGATACTGTCCCCTATAGTGAAGACCCTGTGCCCTGCTTTACTCCTGTGATATATGTGCTTGAGTTAAATGCAGGAATAAGTGATATGGCAGGTTTGACAATTGGTTCGGTAGTATCATTGGAAAGGATTGAGAATGAAGAAAAAGAAATACGCTAATAATTATAGTTGGATTTGGGCCATTGTTGTAATCTTGATAATTGCAATCCCGATTACTTGTTCTAAGCGAAGTAAGGATAAACCCGAATACAAGGATGTTGAAGAACCAATCACACATTCAGATAGTGAACCTAAAGCTACCGATGCTGAGAAGCCAATCGTATCTAAATCTATAATTAAACATGGTGACAAGAAGTTAGCTATTATCATAGATGATTTTGGTCAGACTAACAATTCACTAATAAAAGAGTTCTTTGAGCTTCCATTAGAAGTTACTTTTGCAATTATTCCGGATCTCCCCCGTTCTAAAGAGATCATGATTGAGGCTATGCTTTCCAATAGAGAAGTTATTATTCATGTCCCTATGGAACCGGAAAGTTACCCAAAGGATAATCCTGGTGAGAATGCTATCTTCACCCATCTCTCTGATGAAGAGATTAAGTCCCGCATGAATTACTTTTGTGATGAGATATCTTATGCAATAGGGATTAATAACCATATGGGAAGCAAAGCAACGAGTGATAAACGCACAATGGAAGCAGTCTGCTCAGTTCTAAGTGAGCGGAATATGTTCTTCATTGATAGCTTCACCACTGCAAAGTCTGTTGCTCAGCAAACAGCTCTCAGAAACGGAGTTCCTACGAACAGAAGACATATCTTCCTCGATGTTCCTAACTCTTCACTTGAAAACGCTAAAGCCAAGTTAGGTGAGTTGAATAAGAAGAATAAGAAATACAACCCTACAATCGTGATTAGCCATTGCCTTAGTAGAAAGAAGTTAGCACAGCTCAAAGAATTCCTTCGTCTTGCAAAAGCAGATGGTTATGAGTTAGTTCCTATTTCGCAGGTAATAAAGCAGCCCGTTCTATAAATTTTAAAGTAAACTTTGGATATAAGAAAAGGGACGAATTACTTCGTCCCTTTAGTATATCTTTTCAAGATTACATATTCAACCAATGAACAGCCAAATCAGCAGTACGGTTTGAGTAACCAAACTCATTATCATACCAGGCAAGGATTTTGTATAACTTACCTTGTTTCTTAGTAAACTCAGAATCAAAGATAGATGAGTAAGGATTCCCAACAATATCAATTGATACGATTGGATCAGTGTTGTACGACAAAACACCCTTTAATGGACCTTCAGCTGCAAGTTTCATTGCATTGTTAATCTCTTCAACAGTTGGTTCACTATCAAGTGTAACGGTTAAATCAACAAGTGAGCCATCCGGGGTTGGTACTCTTACGGCATAGCCATTTAGCTTTCCATTAAGTTCTGGGATTACTAAGCCAATAGCCTTTGCAGCACCTGTAGATGTAGGAATCATGCTGACAGCAGCAGATCTAGCTCTACGCAAGTCACTGTGTGGAAGGTCAAGAATCTTCTGATCATTTGTGTAAGAGTGAACTGTAGTCATAATTCCATCTATAATACCAAAGGTATCATGAAGAACCTTACAAACAGGAGCAAGACAGTTAGTTGTACAACTGGCATTAGAGATAACCTGATGCTCTGCTTTGAGCTCTTCAGTATTAACACCAAGCACAATAGTTGCATCAACAGTATCTTTAGCAGGTGCTGAGATTATAACTTTCTTGGCACCGGCAGTAACATGCATCATTGCTTCTTTCTTAGCTCTAAACATACCTGTTGATTCAATTACAAGATCAACACCAAGTTCAGCCCAAGGTAACTTCTCAGGGTTACGCTCTGCAAGTATCTTTATTCCTTTACCATCAACAATAAGCATATCTGCAGTTGCTGAGATCTCACGATTATAAATCTTATGAACACTGTCATATTTAAACAGATGTGCAAGTGTTTTTGCATCTGTAAGGTCATTAATTGCAACTAACTCAACTTGGTCTGCGTATTTATCCAAAAGGATACGAGCAACAAGTCTACCTATTCTTCCAAACCCATTAATAGCTATTTTCTTCATCTATACTCCTCTGCTTATAACATAGTGCTATGGTTAGCACTTCCGCTAACTTTTACTAATGATTCAACTGACTTCTGCATTGCATCTTCACCCTTGATAATCCATTTACGAGGATCAAATCTCTTCTTATCAGGGAAGAAGTCTTCAGGATTCATTCCTGCCGGACAGGCAATAGCATCACCATTACCAGCCCAATAGAGCTGAATAGCTTCGGCAATGTCTATCTGATACTGAGTATCTTTATTTATCTTTACAACACCATTCTTAACGGCTGTTGTTTGTTGAAGATCTGTAAGTCCTGAAGCTCCATGAAGTACAATGCCGGTTTCAACATTGTTTGCTATAAGGAGGTTATCAATCTTTTTAATCAAGTCTAAGTTGAGCTTAATCTTAGAACCTTTGGAAACACCATGATTAGTACCAACTGATGCGGCGAAAAGGTCAACTCCGGTCTTTTGAACATAGGCTAGTGCTTCTTCAGGATGAGTATATAGTTCAGTATCTGACACAATTTCGTCTTCAGTGCCTTTGATATAACCAATCTCACCTTCGACAATCACTCCATGCTTATGGGCTACAGCAACAACCTCTTTAGAGATGCGAACATTCTCTTCAAAAGACTCATGAGATGCATCAATCATTACAGATGAGACAAGCCCATTTTCGATGCAATAAACAACGAAATCAAAGTAGTTTGGAGTTGCGTGGTCTATGTGAAGACCAATACCGCTATTTTTGTGTTGATTAGCTAGAATCTTCACCATTGAAGAGATCAGATTAGCACCGACATTCATATCTTTTGAGATACCTGCAGCGTATTTGACAGCACCGGCACTCATCTGTAGAAGTCCGTCTGATTTCTGAACTTCGTAACCCTGAATACATGCACGAATTGCACAATCAAAAACAACATTTGAAGCTATAATACCGTAACGCATTTTCTTGGCTTGCAAGAACGCTTCTTTCATCTTCTGTCCATTGTAGAACATATTGCCTCCATTGAGATTAAATATTTTATGTATTATTTAGAGCAGATAGTTTGAGTCAAGCAAAATTGCTCAACACTACCCTGTTTATATTTAATTATTTTTTAGGCAATGAGAAGTAGAATGTTGCACCCTCCCCAACTTCACCTTCTGCCCAGATTCTGCCATCATGTTTTTTAACCAATCTTTCTACAATTGCTAATCCTACTCCGGTTCCGGCAAATTCTTTTAAGCTGTGCAATCTCTGGAAGATTCCGAAGAGTTTCTTTTCATATTGTTGGTCAAAACCGACACCATGGTCTTTGATGTAGAACACATGGGATTCATCTTCTTCAATATACCCGACCTCGATGCGTTTAATCTCAGATTTAGAACTGTATTTAAGTGAGTTGGTAAACAAATTGGACCATACCTGCTTAATTGCATTCGGATCACATGAAACCATTGGCATCTCGTTGATGACTATGTCAAATTCACTTTGTTCCAAATCAGTAGCAACTGAAAGATATGTACTAAGTGCAAGAGTTTTCATATCAGTTTCAGCAGTTTTTATTTCAGCACGGGATACTCTTGATATGTCTAAAATATCTGCAATCAATTTATCCATGTGTACTGCATTATCTGTGATGACCTTTAATAGTCGTTGTCCTTCCTCATCAAGGCTGTCAGTATAGTCATCTACAAGATAGCTACAGAATCCACTTATTGCTCTTAGAGGTGCTCTAAGGTCATGGGAAATAGAGTAAGAGAAACTCTCCATTTCTTGGATAGCTTCCTGTAGTTCAATGGTTCTCTCAGATACTAATTCCTCAAGATGCAGCCTATGCTTTTCAAGTTCATTCTCTATATTTACTCGATCTGTAACATCATGTATAGAACCCATTACTTTAATCGGGACCCCTGATTCGTCGGTCTCAAGCTCAGCCACAGAGTGTAGTGTCTTAATTTCACCTGTGTCGATGGTTTTTACGTCAAAAAGGATATCATATGGTTTGTTATATGCGATTAAATCATCGAAAGCTTTTCTAGCTCGTTCAATGTCCAAAATACATTCATCTGCAATCTCTGATGAAAACTCTTCTTCTTCTCCAATATATCCGTAGATTCGTTTTGTTTCCTCTGAAGCCCAAAACGTATTTGTACTGAGGTTATATTCCCAGTTTCCGACATGGCAAAGTTTCTGTGCTTCTCGATATCTAGCATCACTTATTTTTAAAGCTTCTTCGGACTTCTTTAATTCAGTAATATCAGAGATAAAGCCTTCTAAAACTTCACACTCACTTTCCTTATCTCCAATGAAAAGACCTTTTTCTGAAACCCACTTAATCTCATTATCTTTGGTTAGTATCCGGTACTCTAGCTCAAAGTACTCATGTTTTAGAATCTGTTTTTGGACTACCTCGTCAACAACCGGTCTATCCTCAGGATGAATTAAGCTAGCATAGGAAAGAACTTCATTATTAATCAGATCTTCGGGTTCAAACCCTGTTAAATTTCTACATCCCTCACTAATAAACCTCATTGTCCATTCTTGATTATTTAGACAGCGATAAGCCATTCCGGGAAGATTACTAAGTAGTGTCGTATCCTGTCGCTGAACTTCTTTCAAGGTTGCAGTGATTCTGAGTTTTTCAGTGATATCCTGAAATACACAATACGGTTGTTTAACGGAGCCATCAGGGTAATAACCAATACTACCTTCAAGAGAGATATCAAGAAAATGTCCCTTTTTATGTCTGATCTTAAACAGGGCATCATGTACATAACCACGCTTTTTAAATTTAGGGAAATTTTCTGTAAAACGAGACTTCCAGTCGGGATGCAAAAAATCTGTGTAATATTTACCAATTACTTCATCTCTCTCATATCCTAGTGTCCTTAACCATGCCGGGTTAACATCCTGAAATGTCCCATCTTCATTAAGTGATTGATATGGGAGAGGAGCATTTTCATAGAGTGCCCGGAACTTCTCCGTACTTTCTCTAAGATTATCCTCTACCAATGTCTGTTTTGTTACATCTTCATGCATTACTACAATATATGATATTTCATTGTCGTCATTGAACAATGGGTAAGTTTTGGTACGGATCCAAATTGTTTTATCAGGTGATTTATAAGTATTGATTGGAGTTAAGGGTAACTCAACAGATTCACCTTTGAAGGCTCTTTTTACTAGAGGTAATACATCCTTACTTTGAACAACTTTATCGGCGAAGATGTTTTGATCCCCTAAATCCTCTAATGTAACTTTCCAAATATCAGTAAACGCACTATTCACATAGGCAAACTTACCATCTGGAGACATAACTTGTGTCGCCATGGGGGAGTTATCAAAAAACAAATGTAACATCTCAAGACTTGGTTTATTTTGCATATCTCGCTCCGATATTTGAATGAGGACAATCTATTATATTGTTGCAAGGTTAAACACTTGCAGTAAATATTTCTAAAGGTATCTAATACACAATAGTTAAATTATTGTCAAGTAATCGTGCTTTATTTAATCTTCTTCTTTGAAAGCCCCAAAACAGTTACGCCATCCCTCGTTACTCCGGCATTAACAACACAGAGACCAATTGGACAGCTCTGAGAGCTGCAAGCAAGCGTGGACGCTTGCATTACGTAGTCGATCCTGAAAAAGTAGTAGTTGGGATTAGTATTAGAGGTAGTTATATTTGATTTGGATAGCAAATATTTAACTTAAGATGGACAATGTTCAACCGAATTAGTTGAAAATAGGTAATTCTGGATAATAGACAAAAAAATAGACACAATGTGCCTATAGACTGTTCTTAAGTTATATCCACATGCTGACAAAATTACATTCAGCTTATCTCCTTGATTGCCTTTTAGATAGTTTCGATCAAGGCGATGCTCCGACTTCATGTGCCCAATGTCAGGCTCAATGGCACTCCTTCGATTATACCATTTCTTCTGACTTCCAGTTAAGTTTTTTCTGCTTCTTCCTACAATGTTAATTTCAGCATTCCCGGTATAATTATGTTTTCGATAACCTAAGTCTGCATAAACTCGCTTAATGCTCCCAATGAAGCTTGTTACTCTTTCTGCCATATCTAATGTTTGTGCAAGGGTGTGTCCGTCATAGGGATTACCATGAAAGTCAACTGCGGATAAAATCATACCCTTTTTTGATGTGCTTGCAAAGCCAACTTTGCATCCAAATTCATAGCGTTTATGAGCTTTGCCCTTGCATATGCACTCAACATTCGGTTCATGAACACTATAAAGTTTATTCTTACTTGTTTTTGTTTGCTTCATTGCACGTCCGACCAACTCACTTAAATCATGAAATTCAATTGATAAGAGAAACTCAGGAGGTGCTTTTCTCATTATGTCACGATATAGCCGGCCCAATTTAGTCTTCATAGATTTACGAACTTTGCCCGCTCTTTTCATCTGACGAGCATGCACATAACCGGAATGTTTGCGAAGTAATTTCTTACCAATTCTGAGATAGGTTTGCTTAAGCTTGATTGAAAAACGCTTAGCTAAAGAAACAAGATACTGCATTAAACGATAATAAAGTCGAATATCAGTAGGATATGTGATATTCTTCTCTTGAACTGTTGTGTCCACATTGACATGGTCTAAGTCTGAAGGCGTTATTGCTCGTGTTTTGATACCACTTTTAATGGTAGCTTCCAATAATTTATCCAATTGATTATCATTTAATCGATTACGCCACTTTGTCATGCTGGTAGGATGGATAGGAAAGGTATTTTGGAAGTATTCTTCACCACAGAAATATTGCCAATATGGATTTTCAAGCCATTGGGCAACAACTGTCTCATCGCTTAGATCGTTTAAATACTTCAGATAATGAAGACCGACCATTAACCTGGTTGAATTGGCTGGACGACCAAAGTCTCTACAATACAGTTCACTGAACTCACTTTCTAACTCAACCCAGGGAATGGTTTTACTTAATTGGCATAATGCATGATTCATATCTAACATTATAGAAAGACAAGGTTGATAAAAGTCAGGTTCTTTTGGTTTTTTCTTTATCATAAAACTCCCAGTTTTTTATTGATTAAGATACATGTTTTGAGAGTTTATAACACGTAAAAGCTCCTGTAGTCAAGCTATTTATCGGTATTTAGGAACTTTTTCAGGGTCGACTATTTAATGATTGTAGGGCAGACTTACGAGTCTGCTCTTTAATTGGACTTGCACCGCAGTGAAGCGTGGGGCGAGGACATCTGGAATAGTTACAAAAGCCATTCCCGCCCCACACTTCGTTGCGGTGCAGGTCTGGCATTTATTCACCTGCACATGGTGGACGCGAAGTAGCCTTTTAGCGAAGTCTATCCGTCTTTTCAACCAAGAGGGCAAGCAGGGATGCGTGCCATACAAGACTCGACCAAGCTGGTCGAGTTACAAATACAATACAAACAATAATGAATGAATGATAGTAACTCACCATATATGATTAGATAGCA
>JAVCCX010000266.1 GCA_030765245.1 Candidatus Zophobacter franzmannii
GCAGCAGAATCGTCACCAAAATCTAATGTAAGAATAGCATAACTAACCTGTGTATCAAAGGTAAAACCAAGTCTTCTCATCCAGAATTTCTTTGTTGCACCAATATAGAGACCACCAAAGGTTGTTTTTATGTCATCATGTTTAACTTGCCCTGAAGCAACTTGTATTTTTTCTATATCAGGGGCCCCAACGTAGAGCCCAACTTCAAAGAAAAGCTGGCGGGAATTAAACACTGAGGCTACATTGTTCATAAGTTTAAAATCAAGAATTAATGCTGAAGATAAATCTTCTTCTAAAATTGCTTCATCTTTAAACTCATCTATTACATCTGATTCTATTTTGATATTCTTTTCAATATTCATTCCGGTAAGCATACTAACAGTGAACTGTAAGTCGATACCAAGTCTTGGATGCTCCATAAGAACCATGCCAATGTCGCCATTACCATAATGTTTGTAGAAGAGAGAGTTTGCACTTGGATCATTCTTGTTCTTACCAGTCTTCCAAACGCGAGTAAAACCTTTCTTAACAAACTTAGTTTTACCATCAGCAGTTTCAGTTGGTTCACAGATATAATAACCATCATCAAGGTGTACACCTTCTTTGTGTCCGATATCACCGGCTAATTTACCCTTCTCAATTGAAACAACTTGAGCCTGGAGTTTGAAATCATCAATCTGCTTTGTCTTCACACCTAAGTTCTTTGCAAATGCGAGCATTGCATTGTACTTGGCATTTGTCTTGTAGTCAACACTCTGGTTGAATTCACCAAATTTGAAAGTTGCTTTCTTGGTTGTAACTTCTTTAGTATCAAAAGTCTTAGTAGTAGCACTCTTAACCTGTTTGATAGAAACCTTTCCATCAGGAGCTACATTAACTTTATACCAAAGGATACCACCATTAATGGTGTAAGTATAATAGTTCTTCTTTGTCTTTTCGTTTTGTTTCTCAACTTCAACAACACTTGAGACAAAAGGTAGATAGATGTAAGCTGAATTCATGAATGCAGCAAGTTCATCACCTGAAAGTCCAAGACTCTTACCTTTAGTAGCAGCAAAGCTCATCATTGAAGCTTCATCTTTAAAACCACCATCAGCTCTTTTCTTCTGAAGATCGCCATCATTAAGAATCTCCGCAATTTTTACAGCAACTGTTCTTTCCATTACTCCCCCAAGAGCAGCTGGGGAAACAGCATCAATCTTGTTAGCTTCAGTTACGAAGTCAGCTTTAACACTCGCAGGGAGTGAGTTAAAGTCAAAACGAGGGATTTCCACATAGAACTTAAACATTCTATCAAAGAAATCTCTCTCAGTGTCATTCATGTAGCCACTACCGGCTTTCATCCAAATTGACTCAACAGAACTTACAGATTTGCGAACATATTGTCCTTGCTGTGCAACAAGACCAAATGCAACTAATACTAACAGTAAAACAACTAGTGTCTTTTTCATTCTAAACCTCCAATATTTGATATGAGTATAAATTAATACGATATGACTAATGTCAAGCGATAAATGTTAATAGAAGAAGTAATGAGTATTATTCATCGTCCTATATACTGAATTGTTTTTAGATTAGAGGTAAAAGACTATCAGAAATATAATGGAAAAAAGAAAAGCTCCCGAAGGAGCTTATTATATAATTTAGTAGATTTCTAGAATTTTAAATTCCCGCAAACCTCGGGGAGTTTTCGCAATCGCTATCTGCCCAATCTCTTTACCGGTCATTCCAAGACCAATTGGTGAGGCAACAGATATTTTATTACATCCCTCTTCAAGGAAGTTAACTTCATCAACTCCGACAAGGCGATATAGAGTCTCTATATTATTACTTATTTCAACAACTCTAACGAATGCACCAAAACGAACTTTATCCTTAGGGATAGTCTCAGGATCCAACACCATCACTTTGGCTGAACGACGATTGAGGTAATCAATCTCTTTATCTACCATTCGCAATTCATCTTTACCTGCTTTATATTCAGCATTCTCACTAAGGTCACCCTGTTCGCGTGCAACCTGGACCCTGATAATAATGCTGGGCCGTATATCGTTAAGATCTTGAATTCTCTTTTGCAGGTAGATCATTCCCTCTTTAGTTATAAAATCTAGATTAGCCATTTTTTATCTGTTTCCCTTTCCGCTTTAATAGTTTCTGTCCTGTGAGGGCAGCCCTTTTCAAGCGAGCGTTGCCACTCTTTGTCCATTGATTAATTATAGGCTCAAGTTCAGCATAATAGCTTGTCAATGAACCACACATAACCTCTACTAGAGAAGGGTCATGAGTCTTTTGGTTTGCTTCAAAGAAGGAAAGGTAAATCTCTTCATTCATGCTTGCAACTTGCTTGAGAAAGAATGTCCCGCTCTTAACAGACGCGTCAGACCCAAGTAACCATGAATACTTAATCTTCTCAAGAATCTCGGATAAATGGTCAGGTTCACTCTTACAGTATTTAACCAAGAGTTTGATAAAATGGAGTTGTAGGTCTGCATCGTCTCTCTTTAACCATTTAAAAATAAGTGGAAGATACTTCTCAGGTTTATCCTTAATTAATGGAAGGATTGTCTTCTCTAACAGAAGATTTTCAATAGGTGTATCCTCACCCTCTAATTTTGCTTCAACTATAGGTAAAAAGAAATCAGGACTTTTCTTGATAAACTTGGCAAAAAGGTATGCCATAATTATCTGCCCATTATCACCCTTCTCGTCCCAAAGAGTGTTATAAAAATCAAGATATGCTTCCCTGTTTTTATTCAGCTTAGTACCTAATTCTTTAGCAACAAAAGTAATAACTTCTCGTGGAATTGTATTGTGTACTCTAATAGGGTAAACATTATAGACTATTTCGATATCATAATTCTTTTGAGGTAGCTTGTTTATAAAGAAATCATTAACATCTTTGGATAATCGTTCTTTCCATTCTAACGATATCATACTTGCCTCACTTTATTCTAATTTATTATTCCGAATTTACCTTTCTTAAGGTAATCTCCCATACTGACAACATAGAAATACATACCTGAAGAAACCTTAAGACCCTTATTATTATTCAAATCCCATGTATATCTGGATTGGTTCTCAAGTTTGGTCTTGAAAACAATATCCCCACTAAGGTCATAGATATACAGATGTCCCTTTTTATCTTCCGGTAATGCAACAAAGTTCAATATAGGATCATTAATTGATTTTTCAAGATACACCGGATTTGGATATACCTTTAAATCATTAGTTTCCTTTATGAAGCTTGCTAAATTTCTTGTACTTAAAATTCTATTCCCTGCTAAATCATGCATATTTGTCATTTTGACAAAATAAGGGTCCATTGAGAAAGCAATCTTTTTCGATAATGTAATTTCGGCAACTTTTTCTTGATCTTTCTCAACA
>JAVCCX010000066.1 GCA_030765245.1 Candidatus Zophobacter franzmannii
CTAGACTAATACCGGTGATATCCCCTTCGTTAGGAAACCAAGTAGATAACAAAACATATTCTTCTTTTGACAAAGCCATTAAAAAGTCTTTCGGTTCATCCCATATTGAACCATCTTTAAGATAGTTTACATGGAGACCAGCTCCATATTTCTTATCTAAAGCTTCTTTAATTGAATTAAATTTCGATTTGATTGTAGTTCCATAATTATTTGTTGTGAACTCCTCTGTCACAGCTAACACCCTTACGAGAGTTTCTGCTTCATTAAAATTACCAATGTAAGTTTCAAACATAGAATGAGGTTTTGGTACTTCAAAAATAGAACCTCCTTCTCCATCCTCAGTAATTATAACATCAGTCTTTTTGGTGTACTTCTTTAACCCAAATGGTGCAGCGAATAAAATTGTAACCATTACTACTAATACTATTACTGTTACTATCTTCTTCAATTCTAACCCCTATATTTGTTTAAATGTATTTGTATTTAACTACTTGCATGTTCAGCTTTTTCTGCTATAATAGTGCTAATAAATGAGCGCAAAGACAATAAAACCTTACAGTAGTTTACATGTTAAACAAATAATGAGGATTTATTATTTCATGTCAAGTAAGATTTGATTTTTTATCCTAAGCTCTATCATCGCTCTATCACAATTGCTGTGATTTTCTGCTCCGATTTCCGAGAGTCTCTTGTGCAAACCCTGTGCTAAAAGACAAGAAAGTGGAAAGTGTCTGACGGGTAAATGAATACCTTTTGATTGTTATTGTGATAGAGCAGTGAAGCGGGAATGTAAACAAAATTATACACCTTTGAATAAACATGATAATTATATTCAACCCCGACAGGGTTGTCTGTTTTTGGGCTCACACCCCAGGATTCACCTGGGGCTATTCACATGTAACCCTCGGAGGGTTAGCAAATTAAACTCCCATCGCAACTGAGAACAGTTGAGTTATGTATAACGACTTTGCAAGTCGTTTCTTAGCTTCTTACTCTCGATACAGATCGACATGCAATGTCGATGTACATTTCAGTTCCGCTTTGCCCCAAACTCACTTCGTTCGCTTTGGTGCAAGCTCATACAAAGGAAAAGACCCTGCTTTCACAGGGTCTATATTAATAATCTTTAGATTTATACTTTGTGAATCGGTTTACCCAGCCAATCAAAACCAGCTTCCATCAATGCTTCAGAGATAGTTGGATGTGCGTGGACGGTGTTTGCCAGTTCATAGACAGTACCTTCCATTTGCATTAGAGCTCCTGCTTCACTGATCATATCAGTAGCATCTGAGGCTACAATTTGCACACCAAGTACTTCTCCGTACTTCTTCTCGGAAAGTATTCTTACGAAACCTTCTGCAGTTCCGGCTGCAAGAGCCTTTCCGTTTGCATTGAGAGAGAACTCGCTGATTTTGAAGTCAGCACCTTGTTCAACAAGTTCAGGTTCAGTCAGTCCAATCTGGGCAATCTCAGGTACAGAATAGATATTGATAGGTATTATCTTATCGTAATCCTCTTCTATTCCTTTAAGTCTGTTGATAACGGCTAATCCTTGAGCTGAGGCTGCATGAGCCATATAACTTTCACCATTCACATCCCCAACAGCAAAGATGTTAGGAATCGACGTTCTAAATTCTTTATCAACTTTGACATAACCGTTCTCGAGTTCTACTTTACTGTTCATTTCGGGTAGAATCGCAGTTCGCCAGTTTGCATTTATGATCTTATCAAATTTTATAACCTTATCACCGACCTTACATTCAGAGCCTTCAATTGTAAACTCTTCACTGTAATGCACCGGCATCTTGGCTTTCTTTAATTTCTTTTTCATGAAGTTAACTATATATGGGTCGAGTCCCGGGAGAAGATTATCACCTTTGACAAGCAGAGTTGCCGGAATTCCCAGAAGACGATAGTACTCTAGAGTTTCCAATGCAACAGGTCCTTTACCAATGATTAGAGGTTTCTTCGGAAGGGCATCTAAGTCAAACAGCCTTTCCAGTTCAATTACTAATTTGGAATCAACACCTTCGAGGGCTTGCGGTTTGGACCCTGTCGCAATCATGATATTCTCAGCCTGGATAAGTCTATCCGAGACCTCAATTTCATGAGCACTGAGGATTTTAGCTTCACCCTTCACAAACTCAACATTGTTCTTTTTCCAGAGGTATTCTATGCCCTTGGTAAGTCTTCCTACGACAGTTTGAGCTCTGGTTTTTGCAGTAACCCAATCATACCTTAGAGTTTTAGGGTCAATACCCATAATTCCGAACTCTTCAGCAGTCTTAATTCGACTATATAGTTTTGCACTTTCAAGCAGCGCCTTGGTAGGGATACATCCCCAGTTCAGGCACATTCCACCAACATACTGTTTATCAATTATGATCGTCTTCAAGCCAACTTGTCCGGCTCTAATTGCGGAGACATAGCCCCCTGGTCCGGCCCCAATTATTGCTAAATCATATTTCATTCGCTATCCTCCTACTCCATAATAAGGGAGATCGGGTCATTGATATAGCCGATGAATTCCCTGATAAACCGAGTTGTTTCTCCTCCATCGACGATTCGATGGTCAACTGAAAGTGAAAGTGGTAACATCTGTCCGATTACGATCTCATCATCGACGACAATCGGTCTCTTTGTAATTCTTCCAACCCCAAGTATTCCAACCTGAGGATGGTTAATAACAGGCACGCCAAACCAACCACCGACTGAGCCGTAGTTAGTGAGAGTAAAGGTTCCACCCCGCATCTCATCAATGCTGAGTTTTCTATCTCTGGCTCTCTCAGCCAAATCAGCAAGCTCCATAGCAATTGCTTTAATGCTCTTCTGATCAACACTCTTGATTACAGGAACAACGAGTCCATCCTCAGTATCCATTGCGATACCGATATTGTAGAAGTTCTTCTTAATAATCTGACTGTTATCCAAATCAAGTTCTGAATTCATCATAGGATGCTTCTTAAGCGACTGCACAAGTGCCTTTAAGATGAACGGCATATATGTTAGTTTCACACCGTCTTCAGCAAACTTAGCCTTGTATTTCTTACGAATATCAATAAGAGTAGTAATTTCTACTTCATCGAAGATAGTCATATGAGCAGCTGTATTCTTAGACTTCGCCATATTCCTGGCAATTGCCTTTCTGATTTGAGTGATAGGAGTAATCTCAACATCAGGGACATCACTTGTCACAACATTTGTTCGTACACTTGTTGCAGGCTTTGATGCATACGCCTGAATATCTTTCTTGGTTACTCTCTGAGCGGGTCCTGTACCCTTTACTTTATTAATATCTACACCTAAGTCTTTCGCCATTGCTCTGGCAACTGGAGTGGCAAGTGTTCTGCCTTTAGGTTTTTCTGTTTTAATTTCTTCTTCAAATCCCTCACCTGTGGATGGCAAGAATGAGTTTCCTTTTGCGACTTCGATAGTCCCGACAACTCCTGCAAATCCGTCTTCATCGACAGATTCGTTGGTAGGTTCTTCACTATTAGGTGCATGAGCTTCTCCCTCACCTTCGATCTCTAACTCAGTTAGCGGACCACCAACATTCACAATCTCACCTTCGTTACCAAAGAGTGTGACAATCACACCCTCTTTAGGAGATGGGATATCAGTCACAACTTTATCTGTTTCCATTTTTACAAGGGCATCGCCCATTTTCACGGCTTGACCTTTCTTCACATACCATTCGATTATGCGACCCTCTTCGAGTCCTTCGCCTATATCAGGAAAATTAAATACATATCTCATGTGCACTCCTAGTAGTTAACCAGTTTCTGGATACTGTAGAATATATGTTCAGGTTCGATGCGGTAGAAATCTTCTCCCACAGGTAATGGTATAACTGTATCAAATCCACCAAGTCTTGTTGGAGGTGCTTCGAGGTTAAGGAAGTTCTCTTCGATTGTAATCGCCATCAATTCTGAAGCAGCACTGAAACTCCTCTGAGCTTCAACAACAGTAAGGATTCTTCCTGTCTTTGCTACAGATTCTCTGATAGTATCACGGTCGATTGGAGAGATTGTTCTCAGGTCGATAAGTTCAACCGAGATTCCCTCTTTCTTAGCCATAACCATAGCTCTCTGCACTTCTCTCACCATTGCACCATAAGTAACAACAGTAATGTCAGTTCCGGGTGTTACAACCTTGGCTTTTCCGATTGGAATTGAATACTTCTCTTCCGGTACTTCCTGTTTGATAGCACGGTAAATCTTCTTTGGTTCCATGAAGATTACAGGGTCATTAGACTCAATAGCGCTAATCAGCAATCCTTTTGCATCATAAGGTGTAGAAGGGATTACAACTTTTAGTCCCGGTGTATGTGAGTAATAGGCTTCAGGACTTTCTGAGTGATGTTCCAAGGCATTGATTCCACCTCCATAAGGGAAGCGGATAACCATTGGAACAAAGAACTTTCCACGAGTCCTGTTACGGAACCGACTAACATGTGATACGATCTGGTTGAATGCAGGATAGGTAAATCCGTCGAACTGCAATTCTATAACCGGACGCATACCTGTAATAGCCATTCCTAAAGCTGTGCCAACGATTGCAGATTCTGCAAGCGGTGAATCGAATACTCTGTCAGCACCATGTTTCTCTTGAAGTCCTTCAGTTACACGAAAAACTCCACCTTCAACTCCTGCATCTTCACCATATACAACAACTTCCGGATGCTCTGTAAGCATTAAATCCATTGCATCATTTATTGCTTGAACCATGTTCATAACTTTCATTTTCTTCCCTCCTTCCACTGAAGGTATTGCTCATATTCCATCTTTTGCTTCCGCAGATGTGGAGGTAATTCATCAAACATATTGTCGAATACATCATTCAACTCACATCCATACATCTTTTCTGCTTTTACAAATTCAAACTCTACTTTTTCCTTATACTCTTCAATCAGCTTCTCTTCTTTGGCTTCATCCCAAAGTTTCTGACTGACGAGATACTGTCTCAAACGTTTAACAGGATCTTTTTCTGCCCATTCAGCTTCCATCTCAGAAGTTCTGTAACGGGAAGGATCATCTGAAGTAGTATGAGCACCTGTACGGAAGGTCTCAGCTTCAATAAGTACCGGACCATTCCCTGCTTCAGCATATTCACGGGCAAACTTCACTGCCTTATACATGGCAAAGATGTCATTCCCATCAACATGAAGTGCAGGTACACCATATCCAATACCTTTGGAGGCAATTGTTTTTGCGGCAGTCTGTCTGTTACGAGGAACAGAGATAGCAAACTGATTGTTTTGTACGATAAAGACAACCGGAACCTTCCAGACACCGGCAAAGTTAAGTGCTTCATGGAAATCACCTTCCGATGTTCCGCCGTCACCTACAAATGTAAATACAACACCCGGTTTCTTATTATGCTTTATTGAGTAACCAATCCCAACTCCATGTAAAAGCTGAGAAGCGATTGGTACTGATGATGGGAGGAGATGAGGAGCATCAACAAACTTTGAACCCTGTTCATCACCCTTGAAATATAGGAAAACTTCATGCATGTGAGCACCTTTAGCAAGCCA
>JAVCCX010000074.1 GCA_030765245.1 Candidatus Zophobacter franzmannii
AGAAATCAACGCCTTGAGCTTCAGCTGCTATAACAGCATCACGAGCGAATTCACCCCATCTGGCTTCTGGGCCATAATAGTCATGATTATGTGGAAGAGTAACCCAACCAACAACAGTAGAGTTGATAGTCAGTTGATCCCATGAGTTTTCTAAATAGTATTGTTTGAAAGAGCCATTTCCACCATAGTTGTTCTGGTTCATTAAGTTGTTAAAACTTGATTGTGAATATGATGTATTGGTGTCTGTGAAGTTTGCAAGAATAACAAGCATATTGTTAACACCAAGAGTTGGGAATCCACCCATTCTATCCATATTCTGATAATGTGAAGTGCTTTTAAATCTCTCAATCTGAGATGGGCTAAACCTAAGGTCTTGAGGAAGACTCTGGATGAATTGTAATTCTTCTGCAGTTCTTTCCCCAAGGTTGTTTGCCAGTACAGTACCAGGCATTATATCGGCACTAGCATCTCTTACGGCATATACTTTATATCCATCTGAATTAGATAATACGGTATAGCCATCAAGTGATGTACCCCAATGGACAAATTCGTCACCTTGGTTATACATTTCGAGAGTTGTACCATCCGGTTGCTGATAAGTAATCGCAAACGGTGGTGCGGGTACGGCGGTAAGTGAAACGATGACTGTTACTAAAAACAGTACGCTAAGCAGTCTGTTCATTATACACTCCATATATGTTTATAATAATTATATCAATTAGATATGTGCAAAATTCTAATTACTAACTATTTGTAAAGCATATTCTCTTCCAGATAGGGGAATAATTATACTACATAATGGCAACTAAGGTGTGTAATAATGCATAATAAAGGATTAATGAAACGGGGAAAGTGTAGATAGAAAGAGAGCCTGATATCAGGATGTCAGGCTCTCAATAACTATATATGATTGATATATCTACTAATTGTCTCCAATCAGTTCATCAATATTAACTTCACCGTTTTCGATTTGATCAAGCATAAATATAGCTGAGTCATTCAACTCACCTTTTGGATACTTTACAATCAATTCATTGAAGCACTTAACTGCACTATCGGTATCTTTCATATTCTCAGAATATGTAAAACCTTTCATGAACATTGCTTTGTAATCATTAACTCCATCAGCGTATGATTTGATTATCTGATCATAATAAATTACAGCATCGTTATACTTGCGTTGCTTGATAGCATTGTCTGCCATCTCAAAAAGCTCTTCAACTGTAAGCTTGATTGTTAACCTGTCATCATAGACTTTATAACCATAATCAACCATTAGAGCTGCTTTAACTTCATCACGAAGAGTAGTCTCAAGATTCTGCTTAGCACTCTTTTCAATTGTCGCTTTAACTTCATCCATAGGTCTGTATGTATCTTCTACAATATTTTCAACAGTGAGACAAAGGATATCTCCATTCTTAGCTGTGAAAACGTCAGTAGTGGCATCCTGGTTTGTTTCGAAGATAAGCTTACTAAACGCTTCATCTCTGCCGTAACCGAAGATTATCTTGTTGTCATATATCTTCTCGATGAATCCATCATCATAGGAATTCGAAGCATATTTAGCATAAGCTTTCTTAATTGCAGCATCTCTTTTCTCAGCGTTCTTCTTAGTTGCTTTAATGGCAGCTTTACGACCTTTCTTTGCTGATTTTTCATCATCAAATTTAAACATACGGATTGATCTGTAACCTGGTACCTTGTATCTCTCAAGATTTTCTTGATAGTAGCTATTAATATCTTTGTCTTCAACAACCACATGATCAGATACAAGCTGTTTGTAGATCTCTCTAAGAATAAAATAGCGTTCAATCTGGCGTAATCTGTCAGGTTCATCAACGAAGTTTTCTCTACCCATTTCATCAACTTCCGCCATATACAGTAACTGAGTTGGATATCTTACAAAGAAGCTGTCTTCACCCCTTGCTTTCATATACATTGATTTTTCCTGAGCACCTAATTTATTGAACATCTCATAGAGAGTTTCAACAGTAAAATTGAGCTTTGGATAGGTAGAACTGATTACAACTTGCTGAAATAAATCTGTATCTGTTGGTAGAGTCGCAAGGTCGAGAGAATCAGCTATCTCATGATTTATAACAACATCATACTTCTTCATCAACTTATCAATAAGTTTCTTATTAAACTCTCTCTCTATATTCTGATAAACTTTTGTGTCGATTGTAGATGCTGCATCTTCAAAGCCCTTTTGATAGCCTTCAACTCTATCAGTAACCATATAAAGATGGAAATCACCTTCATGTTCTATAGGACCATAAATTGCAGTCTCAGAAACAGCTGATTCGTTAACAAGATTGTTTAAGAATTCATTCTGATTTAATCCGGGGATGTATCCATTTGATCTTATGCCCTTGATCACACCTTTGTTATTCTTTGAGTATCCATTAGTATTATAACTTGTAGATACATCTGCCCATTTAGCTCCACCGTTAAGTTCAGCTAAAGCCTTTTCAGCATCTTCAAAGCTCTTGGTTTGGAGATAGAGAATTGTAGTTTTAGGCATTTCATAAAACTCATCAAGATTCCCCA
Source organism: Candidatus Zophobacter franzmannii (assembly GCA_030765245.1). Lineage (GTDB taxonomy): Bacteria > Cloacimonadota > Cloacimonadia > Cloacimonadales > JAFGVF01 > Zophobacter > Zophobacter franzmannii. Next base: position 2,551 of record JAVCCX010000074.1, read on the forward strand.
TATAATACTTCTGTCTGTCTTTATCAGTTACTGACACTTTCTCTTGAACATACTGTCTGTAATAGCTTGCAATATATAATTCACGAGTTGCATTGTCTGTCTTTTCAACAATTACAGGGTCTTTATCAATTCCCATGTCTAAGGCCTTACGATAAAATACATCTTCTAGAATAAGCCCTTGAAGAATTTCTTTTTGACCATCTATTGTTTTATAGCGGTTCTGGTAATTAGGTGGAATTTTATCGATTCTCGCATCAAGATCACCCTTGAGGATTCTCCCCTTATCAAACTCAACAATAACAGTTTTAGGGTCAGGATTAGGTTTCTCATTAGTTGCACTCCATAGAGCACAAGTTGCCATAATTATAATCAGAACAGTTACAAGCAGGAACTTTCGCTGCATAACATATCTCCTTATTCTATTAGATTTTATTAAATATTTTAACTGATTTCTATTTTCTCAGATATTAGTCAAGTTTTAAGTTATAATGGGTATAATCACTATGGTTACAGTTTATTTGAGTGAATTATCTCTCCAACTAAGTCATATTCCCAACTATCAATAATTTTCACTGTAACGATGTCACCAATTTTAGCTAAACCGGTAGTGATAAAAACAGAACCATCAATCTCCGGTGCATCATATTTACTTCTGCCTTCGTATAGAATCCCATCTTCAGAACTCTCCGCATCAACAATAACATCAAGTTCTTTACCAATGAAGGAAGCCATAAAATCTTCAGAGATGGATTGCTGAATCATCATGATCTCATCCTTACGATCAATTGCTTTGGTCTTGGAAACTTTACCTTTCATCATTGCTGCAGGTGTACCATCTTCAGGTGAATAAGTAAATACACCCAGTCTTCCAAACTTTATCTCTTTTATGAAATCAAGTAACTCATTATGGTCAGCATCTGTTTCACCCGGGAATCCGGAGATGAGTGTAGTACGAATCACAGCGTTAGGGATGGCAGTTCTGATTTTGTTAAAGACAGTCCTTTGTTCATCTGCCGTTATCTTTCTATTCATGGCTTTGAGCATTGAACTTGATGCATGCTGAACAGGTATATCAAAGTACGATATAATCTTCTCAGAACCTGCAATAGTCTCAATCAACTTATCAGTGACATGTGCCGGATGCATGTATAGAATTCTAATCCACTCAAAACCTTCAATTTCTTCAAGTTTTTTGAGTAATTCAGGGAATTTTCTCTCTCCATAGAGATCAACCCCATATTGAGTTACATCCTGAGCACTAACTATAAGTTCTTTTACTCCTTCTGAAGCTAAGAATCTTGCTTCTGCAACTATCTTCTCTATTGGCTCACTAATGAGTTCACCTCGAATTCCGGGAATGGCACAATATGTGCATTTATTATCACATCCATCACTGATGCGTAAATATGCAAAATGTTTAGGTGTAAGAAGCTTCCTTCCGAGTTCCGGCTCTTCATCGCTAAAGAGTTTGTTAAACGAACGGAAGTCTTTTAAATCAATCAGATGGTCAACTTCAACTAGTTCATCCTTTAAGTCTTCTAGGTATCTTCCAACAAAGCAACCCGTTGCTACGAGTTTCTTCAACTTACCGGTTTTCCGATATTCATTCATCAACATTATTGTATCGATTGCTTCCTCTTTGGCTTCAAGAATAAAACCGCAAGTATTGATGATAATGAGTTCAGCATCTTCTGCTTTCTCAACTGCTTGATATCCATTCTTTTCTGTTAACCATGCGAACATCTCGCTATCTACAAGGTTCTTGGGACATCCTAATGATTCTATATAGTATGTTTTCATTTGTTCATCTTTTGTTCTACAGACGCAACCTTACCCTGCATTCTGTGTTTCTTTGAGCGACGATAGTCCATCTTAACAGTTATACCAACTCTCTCATAATCAGGAGCTATAGTCTTGAATACTTTATCAACAAGAGCCATTACATCATCAAAGCTTCCTTCAACAATAGACCCCATCGGTGTAAGCATATGCTCTGTCTTAGTATCTGCCTGAATAATATTACAGACCTTTGCCACAAAAGGTGATAGGCTTGGACCTATATCGTAAGTTACTACTACTATATCGCATATCACATTATAATCATTCATTTTGCCTCCTAGTTCATTACTTCCTCGCCCTTCTTGTCTCGGCGTAGCTTTACGCGAAGATGGATAGGGAGAGGATTGAGGTGAGGGGTTGACTTTAGTTATTATACCAATCCCAATATCTCATCTTTATATTCTTCAGCTTTTTCAGCTATCGTCTTCATCATTTTCACAGATTCAACAGGATATTTACCAATTGCGCTTTCGTCAGAAAGTGTTACTCCTGAAGCTCCATCCAGTACAGCATTTGCAATATCAGTAACTTCTGCTCTAGTAGGCAAAAGGTTGTTTGACATTGATGATAACATCTGTGTAGCCACAAAACCTTCTTTACCGGCGTTGTTGCACTTCTTCAAAATCAGCTTTTGATAATATGGGATCAACTCCAAAGGATTTTCAACCCCCATATCTCCTCGAGCGACAAAGAAACAATCACCTTCTTCGATAATTTCGTCAATACAATTCAACGATTGTCGTGACTCAAACTTTGCCACAATCTCTGGTTTCTTCTTATCTGATGACTGTTCTATTAACTCTCTATAATATCTTATATTCTCAGCATTCTGGACAAAAGATACAGCAAGATAATCTGCTTTTATTTTCAATGCATACTGCAAATCAGATACATCTTTGTGAGATACAAAATCATGCGGATATTCAATCTCAGGTAAAGATACATGTGCATTAGGTAAAAGCTGACCTTGTCCCGATAAACTAATGCGGATAGTGTTATCAACAACTATAACTTTACCTTTGAATTTCCCATCTTGAAGTAAAACACTCATTCCATGTGTTAATTGTTTTTCCCATCCTGGTAACGAAACATGCACACCATCTTTGGAAAGCTCTATAATACAATCACCAGAGCAATCTAATGGTTTCGTAAGTCCTAATAGACGGACTTCCGGACCGGCAAGGTCTATCATTATCATTGCCTTGATACCAGATATTTTCTCAGCATCTAGTATTGATTCAAGCAAATCATCTGCCTGTGCATGTGTACAATGAGACATGTTGACTCTGAAGACATTAGCTCCAGCTTCGAGCATCTTCGCCAGTATTTCAGGAGTTCCATTGTATCTGCTAATAGTTACAATTATCTTAGTTTTCATATAGTTGGTAGTTTTTTAATGTTAGGGTTACTGTCAATGATGTAATGAGAAGTATATATGAAATTCTATTTGACAATATTTAACTGATAATTAAAGTCTGTTCATAAATAAGCTATGTTCATTATTTATGAACACGGAGGTATTGTGAACACTAAAGAAACTGATTTAGTTGAAAGAGCTATTGCGACAGCATTAAGTAAGCTGATTACAAACTCAATCAAACTTACTATTAACATTAATTCAGAGTTAGGAATCGATGGGCTATTAACGGTAAGTTATCTCGATTCACCAAAAATTGATTATGTAATTGAAGTGAAAAAGTATATCCAAAGTCTAGCATTTCTAAGTGTATCTAATAATAACTTCAACAAAAATACAATTCTAATTACTGAGTTTCTATCAGAATCGATAATAGAGTATTTACTTAGTAATAAAATTCAATTTATTGATACAGCAGGAAATATATACTTAGAAAACAAATTCTTTTTAATTCAATCTACAGGAAAACCACGCCCGAAAATGCTAAGTGTACCTCAAGTAAGTAGAGCATTCAGTAAAAAGGGGTTAATCGTTGGATTTCATTTTTTACTAAATGAAGAATTATTGAATCGTAGTTACAGGTTTATATCAGAAATCACAGGAGTCTCATTAGGTTCGTTAAAATGGATTTTCTATCATTTAAAGAACGAAGGATTTATTGTAATCAATAACTCAAACAAGAAGGAATTGATTAATAAAAAGGATTTTCTCTCAAAATGGATAACTGCGTATCAAGAGAAATTACGACCTTCATTAATTGTTGGAAAGTATAGGTTTGCTAAACAAGAGGATAGAAAGAAGTATCTAGAAATACTTGAGAATCAAAATGATTCTCTATGGGGTAGTGAACCAGCAGCAGAAGTAATTGATGGATATTTAAAATCAAAAGTGTTCACAATTTACAGTGATCAGTCCGAAAGTAGTTTGGTAAAAGGATTTAAACTTATTAATGATCCTAACGGTGATATTGAGATAGTCAGAAAATTTTGGAAATCTGAATTTTTACCGGTTGCTAAGAGCACAAAAACGGTGCCGTTAATCTTAATCTATGCAGACTTAATAATATCAGGTTATAGTAGAAATCTGGAAGTTGCTGAAAGATTGCGAGAAAAGTATGACTTATTTAATTAACGACTTTGACATATTCGCTAATAATGGTGAACATATTATTGATACTGTTTGCTCTGTCTGTTCAAAGCAAAGTTGTGGGTTAATGATTGTAGGAGCAATTGCTCGCGATATCATTCTTAAAGAAGTATATGATTTTAATGATGAAAATAGAGCAACTTTTGATATTGATTTTGCAATCGCTATATCAGATTGGGAAAAATTCAGTTTAATCACTAGTAGTTTAGTAAGCTTAGGCTTTGTTCAAGATAAAGAACCTCATCGGTTACTGTATAACGGTACCCCAGTTGACATTGTACCTTTTGGTAGTATTGAAAGGAATGGAACCATTAGTTGGCCTCCCAAGTTCACTACTGTAATGAATGTCTTTGGTTTTTCAGAAGTCTATACCTTTGCTAAATGCTTTAAGACTATTAATGGGAATGAATATAGAGTAGTATCAATTCTAGGATTAATAATTCTTAAACTCATTGCATGGTCTGAAAGAAAGCTAACTACAAAAAAAGATGGTGAAGATATTCTATATTTACTCAATAACTATTCTAACATTAATCCTGATAGTATTTTTGAAGACAACAGTGATCTTCTTGATAAACCTAACTATGATTTTATTAGTGCTGGTGCAATAGCTTTGGCAAGAGAATTCAAGAGAGTTATACACCCATCAAATCCACTCCTGCCTAAGATAGCTGATATTTTAAACCTTGAGACTAATGATATTGATGAGTCACAGCTATCAAAAGTCTCCATCAATGGAGCCGACATTAGTCAGAACTTCAATTTGTTATGTGTTTTTAAGGAAGAGATTCTGTCTTATTATGTTTATAGGAATTAATCACTCCTCATCAGGATACTTACTTCTGATTACCTGCAGATTCTCTTTGATTGACATGAAGATTTCTATTAGCTCAGGATCAAATTGTGATCCTGCAGAGCGTTGGAGTTCCTCATAGACATTCTCCTCTGTCCATGCTGCTTTATAACTTCTACGACTGGAAAGGGCATCAAATACATCAGCAATAGCGACAATGCGTGCCTCAAGTGTAACCTCATCTTCAAGCATACCCTTGGCTTTCCCATTAGGTAATACTTTGTCAGGTAGGGGAGAACCGTCTTTAACATTTACATAGCCGGGATATCCTCTTCCATCCCAGCGTTCATGATGGCAAAGAGCAATGTCTCTCGACATCTGGTCTAACTCAGAATTAGGGTCACCGAAAAGCTTTGCTCCAATAATCGGATGTGTTTTCATTACATTATACTCTTCATCGGTTAGCTTGCCAGGTTTCTTCAAGATAGCATCTGCAATCCCAACTTTCCCAACATCATGAAGCATAGCAGCAATTCTTAGTGTATCTTTATTATGCTGAATTTCATTCGGACCTTTGCCATGTTTTATTGCCCACGCTTCGTAAATCTCTGCTGAATATGCTCCGACTCTATTAACATGAGCACCTGTTTCTTTCGGGTCTCTCATTTCAGCCATACTAATCATTCTCAGGATTATTGAACGAGTCATATCTGCCCGCTCTAAGGCAACTGCGGCGGTGTTTGTAAAATAAGTTAGTATTGGAAGGTCAGCATCATTAAAGGGAATAACATTTCCTTTTGAATCAAACGAATTGATAAGCTGTAAAAGTCCAATCACATTCCCGGTTGCTGTTTTCATTGGGATTGTAAGCATTGACTGTGTGTGATAACTCGTTTTTGCATCATAGGAAGGATTGAATGAATAGGGAAGCTTTTTATCGAGTTTATATACATCAGGGATGTTTAACACATCTGCATTATATGCGACATAACCAGCAATCGATTTCTCGTCGATTGGCATTCGAAAATTACTATATACGAGCTTCATACCTGGAGGTAATGCTTCCTGCTGCGTTTCATTTTGTGTATAACTAAAAAGCAGTTCGTTTTCTTCAACTTTGTATATGCTCCCTGCATCGCAATTGCTAAGCTTTCTTGCCTCGGTTAGGATATGCTCCATAAGGATGTCAGTATCCTTAAGTTCAGTCATCATGTGACCAAGATTCATTATCTTATCAAGCATTGCTTTTTCTTTTCCCAAAACTCCCATCCTTTAAAAAGTGTAATTAGTATGAATCGGTACAAGTCGATAACTTTAGTCAAGAGAAATTCTTGTAGGGGCGAGTTACGCTCGTCCCTGAAAGTTTTAAAAAAACTGGGACTGATGCCATCAGCCCCTACAGCAAGGAAAATAACGGGGCTGAAGAATTAGCCCATCATTATATTATTTCATTAAAATCAGTTTACGGGAAGATGTAAATTTACCTGATTTCATTTTCATAAAATATACACCAGAAGATACTGATTTACCATTATTATCTGTTCCGTTCCAAACAACTGTATGTGTACCAACTGCAAGAGGTGCATCAACTATTGTATTCACTTTCTCACCACGGATGTTATAGATTTCTATAGAAGTGTTAACATTGTCATTAGTCACACTAAAACTGATATTGGTTTCAGGATTGAACGGATTTGGATAATTACTATTCAACGAAGCAACAGGGATCGGATTCTGAGTATTCTCATTTTCTCCCTGGATATCGAGAGTTAGTACATTGCTAGGGTCTGATTCAAATGTAGAACTAAATGCTGTAACAGATATCTCCACATCCGGCCTGTTTACCGGAATAGGGAAGTCATAAATGCGAGTTGAGAAGTCAACTTCATCAAATAATGAACCATCAGCATATATCCGATAGCCATCAAAACTCATTTCAGATGTAGATGGAGCTTCCCAGCGTATTCTTGCCTGATTATCCAATCTTAAGAACCAAGGAGTATCCAGTGACTCAAAAGACACTTGAGACCAAAGATTTCCTTCGGAAAGGGGGAAGAAAGTACCATCAGGAGTAATATCTGAATAGTCTAAATCATGTCCGGCTAGAACATAGTCGTTGGAATAAACAATTGATTTAACGATTCCAATGTCCTCCACCAAGAAATAATAGCTAACCAAGTCACCGGTATTCTGCACTACATAAGCAAGTCTTTCCAATCCAGCATATTCAATCGTTTGCGAACTGATTATCTCAGAACTTCTGTAAGTTGGTCCTGAGGTTGGGTCATAACGATAGATACTTTGCCAAGTATCGCCGATACTGAGATTATTTACTTTTAACATTTTATTTTCAGGGAAGTCAAACTCAATATCAATTAGTGAGTTCGAAGTAGTATCTAATAGAGTTATACCTGCCTTGCGTAGATAGTCATTTGCATAGTAAACATAACTATAATTATGATACGGATAACCCTGAGAAATATTAATGTATTTATGTGATGGAATAGAAAATATGTTAGTTAACTCTCCAACATACATCGCACTTTCATAGTATTCAGAATTAATTTCTAACTCAACTGTTTGGTCAACTGTTTGGTCATTTATCTCAAATAATGTTGGTACATACTGGGTACCATAGTTACCCACACCAATTTCCTGCCCATCTATACCCCACGCAATACAATAAATTTGGTAACTACCATATTCAACTCCACTTACAGCAATTGTTGAAAGGGAGTCTGCGTAGAAAGCATAACTACTATTTGTTGGATTCGGTGCTTTAAAATGTAACTGTAGCGATGCTATTTCATCGTTAGGGATATCAGATGTAATTGTTACAAATAGTTGCATGACATCTTCCGTCGCAATAGGGTCAAATACTACCATAGGCATACCTGCACTGTCATTACCATCGTGGATTGTAACTCCTATCTCAACAGGGTTTTCTGAAATCCAAAAGTTATTCTGAGCCATAACCGGAGCAGTTCCATTCTGGTCCACATAGACACTATTATTATTACCACTCATATCGATATTATCACCAAAGTGATTTAGTCCTTGGATAGGATGTACGGCATCAGCAAGGTTCCCAAGATTAGGATTACCACTTGCAGTGATGTATATAGCAGTGAAATTACCTGCTATGATATTTTGAGAGATGTATGGGATAGCTCGTGAGCCATAACACATGATCCCAGCACCGGTATTCGCATTTCCGGCAATGAAGTTATCTTCAATATTATTTCCAACTACAGTCCCTTCACAATTATAGAAGTAGATACCTGTCAGATTTTGTCTGATATCATTATCCAGAATCTGGGCATCAATGATACCTGCACTAAACATATCAGTACAGATGATACCCTGTTTATGGTTGTTGATAATAGTGTTCTCTGAAATAGTTGGAGAGCAGTTTACTCCTGTTGATTGAATACCAATTTGGATAGCACCACGATATTGAGTACCTGATCCATTATAGCGGATAGTGTTATGCTCAATTAGGACATTACTGTTCTCAGTAAGCTCAATCCCACTCATTATCGAATTCTCAATAATATTATCAGAAATATGAACTTCTGCCGGGTTCGTTGCACCTATAGCGAAGAGATCTATCGCTGTTTCGCAATCAGTAAAGCGTGAGTTGTAAACTTGAACAGGTGAGTTTATGGAATGGACAGCAGCCTCTGCACCGCTAATAATACAATGTTCAAATGTGTTAGAGAAACCAGCACCTTCTCGTTCAAGTCGGATACTTTCCCATAAATCCGTAAGAGTTTCACTTGGGCCAATCAGCACCGAGTCAGTCTCAGTTCCGTTTACTTCAATTAAGCCTTCTACGGTGATTCTAAATACACCTGTAAATTCGACCTCTACACCTGCATCAAGGATTAATGTGTCAGTCAAGGGCACAGTTATGTCACCTGTAACTTCATAAGGATTGTTGTCAGCAGTCCAGGTACCACTCTGAACACCTGAGACTTGGATTGCAATCAAAGGTAATGCCATCAGGCATAAAACCACAAGATATAGCTTTTTCATCAGTTATCTCCAATACCAATTTATTAATGGTTTAAGCGTTTTACTATCTCTGCTCAGTCAAGAGAAATGAACCGCATCCATTATTCTATAATTACATAATACAAGCAGTACTATTGATTTAAACTGGGTCAATATATTTTTTATTCATAGCATGACACTTATCGCTTTGTTCCACACTCACTGCGTTCACTATGTGCAAGCTTTGCACGAGGCTGAATCAGCGTTTCCCTTCCCAAAGAAAGAGGTGCAGCTAAAGACAGCAGCACTTCCCAAAATACAAAGACTAGAGGTGAAGCTAAAGCATCACTTCCCAGCACCTCCCGTTACATTTGTCTTTCTTGTACATCCATTTTTCTTATTCCCTTTTGTTAGTGTTTTTCGTGTGGTTCGTGGTTGAAAATCATCTCTTCTATCTTCACTTCCTCAGAATTGCTGTTTTTATGCCCTATTAGGGCTCTACAACAATACTTTCTTAACACCTACTAGAGAGTTATACACAAATTGTGTATAACTTAGTGCTTTCATTAAGAGTCTATTAAGAGTCTATTAAGTGTCTATTAAGGGTCAATTAGGTATTACTGTAGGGCATAAGTAGAGCATAAATGGAGCAAAAAGGCGGTTCTGATACCGTGTTCATGCGGTTTTATGGTAGATTCGGACGACTAAAATCAATAAATAGGAATTACTATTGCAAGATGGTATCATTAATAAAGAAATAGTTACATTTCGAGAAATTGATTGACATTAAAATATCACAAGATTAATTTATGCCGTTAATGGAATGAATGAGCTTGAAGATAGGAGTTTGAAATAGATGAGACGTAGAATAATTAATAATGAGATGAAGGATAAAATCCTGAAAGTCACCTTGGAGATTATAGATGAGAAGGACGGTGTAGAGCATCTTAGGTTAAGAGATATAACCAGAAGAGCCGGTTGCTCTGCTCCTAACATCTATAACTACTTTGAAGATAT
>JAVCCX010000295.1 GCA_030765245.1 Candidatus Zophobacter franzmannii
AACATTCTCACTTAAAGGAGCTATTATGTTGAAGATAGGCGTTGTAGGCGTTGGCCACCTCGGAAGACATCATGCCAGAATTCTCAGCACCCTCAGTAATTGCACGATGATTGGTATTTATGACAAAGACCCCAAACGAAGCAAAGAGATTGCGAAGGAGTTTAATCTTGCTAGCTTTACCAGCTATGAAGACCTTCTGAATAATGTAGATGCAGTTGATATTGCGGTAACAACTACCTATCATTATGAGTTGGCAAAGATAGCATTAGAGCTCAAGAAGCATGTGTTCATTGAGAAACCTATCACAACGACTGTTGCTCAGGGTGAGGAGCTTGTTGCCCTTGCAAAAGCTAACAATGTTAAGATACAGGTTGGACATATCGAGAGATTCAATCCTGTGATTATGAAATCGGCTGCTTTGATTGGTTCACCTCTTTTTATAGAGTCACATAGATTACATAAGTTTAGCCACCGTGGAACAGATGTTCCTGTGGTTCTTGATCTAATGATTCATGATATTGACTTGATATTAAGCTTTGTAAAGAGCGATCTGGTGAATGTTCAGGCAAGTGGTATTGGGATTGTAACCAAAAGTATAGACATTGCAAATGCAAGACTTGAATTTGCTAACGGTGCTGTTGCAAATATCACTACCAGCCGTATCTCAATGAAGATGGAGAGGAAGATTCGCTTCTTCCAGAAAGATGCCTATATCTCTGTGAATTTCCAGGATAAAGAGGTTGTCGCCATTCGCAAGTCTAAAGATTTAAAGAAGATACTTCCGGCTATTCTCCTTGGAAAGAAGAACTTTAATCCGGAAGATTTAGTTGAGCAAGAAGTTATTACTGCTGAGGATATTGTAAAAGATGCACTGACAATGGAGCTGGAATCTTTCATTACAGCAATTGAAAACGATACTGATCCTATTTGTAGTGGTGAAGATGGACTGCAGGCCCTGCGTGTTGCTCAAAGAATTATTGATGAAATAAACAGTCATCTTGTGATGGCTGGAGAGAAATAAACGGAGTTTTAAAATGAAGAGTGTACAAGTAAAAGATATAAAAGACTACCTCGGTGAAGAGGTTAGATTAAACGGTTGGGTAAAGAACATCCGTTCAAGTGGTAAGTTATTATTTATCATCTTTAGAGATGGAACCGGTTGGTTACAGGCAGTTGTCTTTAAACCGGGTATCGGTGAAGAGAAGTTTGCTTATGCTAAGACCCTTACCCTTGAGTCATCTATCTCGATCATCGGTGTGCCTAAGAAGCACCCGAAGAAAGAAGATGTTTATGAAGTAGATGTAAATGATGTCCAGATAGTTCAGTTGACTGAAGATTATCCTATTGGCAACAAAGAGCATGGCCCCGACTTTCTACTTACCAACAGACATCTCTGGATTCGCTCATCCAAACAGTGGGCTAACCTGAGAGTTCGCCATACTGTCTATTTTGCTATGTGTGAATACCTGAACAACAACGACTTTATTCGTTTTGATTCACCTATCCTTACGCCCAATGCCTGTGAAGGAACTACAACTCTCTTTGAAGTTGATTATTTTGATCAGGGAAAGGCATACCTTTCTCAGTCCGGTCAGCTCTATCTTGAGCCTGCGATTATGAGTCTTGGCAAAGTATATGACTTCGGTCCTGTGTTTAGAGCAGAAAAGTCAAAGACTCGTAAACATTTGACAGAGTTCTGGATGCTTGATGCAGAAGCTGCATTTGTTGAGCATACTGAGAACATGCAGATTCAGGAAGGGATGGTAAGACATGTAATCAACTCAGTTATTGAAAAGTGTCCGAAAGAGTTAGAGATTTTAGAGCGTGATGTTGAGCAGCTTAAAAAGGCTGATGCACCGTTCAAGATTATCACTCATCATGATGCTGTTGATTTATGTCGTTCAAAGGGTTCAGAGATGGGTTATGATGATGACTTCTCTACTGCTGACGAAGACCTGATTACAGGTGATTCTGAAGTGCCGGTATTCATCGAGAAATGGCCGAAAGCTATCAAGGCCTTTTATATGAAGCGTGATCCTGAAAACCAGGAACTAGTTCTCGGTAGTGACTTGCTTGCTCCTGAAGGATTCGGTGAGATTATCGGTGGTTCACAGCGTGAAGATGACCATGACCTTTTACTTGACAGAATGCAAAAAGAGAACATGGATGTAACCGAGTACCAATGGTATCTTGATTTGCGTAAATACGGCTCAGTTCCTCATAGTGGTTTTGGTGTTGGACTTGAACGCCTCACCCAGTGGATGACCGGAACACACCATATACGTGAAGTTATCCCATTCCCAAGAATGATTTATAGAATTTATCCTTAGTACTTGGGATTTAAAGCCCGCATACTTACTAAGGTGGTCACTACTCTTCGGGGTAGTGACCGTTTTTTATGTCTATTTTGGCTCCTAAATGCGATGAAACTAAAGCATCATTTCCCAATCCTAATCCTTTACCTTTAGAATGGTCTCTAGACCTTCTAAATGGTGAAGAATGTCAGCAATACCCCAGTTAAGCTTGCATCAGTCTTCGCCAAAAGGCTTCTCCCAGACAGGCAAGGGATGCCCCTACGAAGAGTAGGTCTGAAATAAGCTTTGTAGCAAGTCTATTTCCAAACCACGCAGGCACACTGTATTAGTTCAGTAATAGAGGTTGTTACAAAGCATTTCTCAAGGATTTCTTGATTGTCTAATTCTGGGGAACGATAGTCATACCAATCACCAATGAGAATAGATTCTGAATCTCCGTGTGCAATCCTGCTAAGGTGAACATCCTTTCCGGTTAACACTCTAAAAGTGCTAAACTTATACTCATTGA
>JAVCCX010000404.1 GCA_030765245.1 Candidatus Zophobacter franzmannii
ATAGAACTGAAAGAGAACTCTATAGTTTAAATGTGTCTGACCTCTGGCGTGAGATATTCCCTGAAAGTATTGGTATTCCTCAGCTCTCATTTGTTTATGTTGGAAAAGAACAGAACAAAGTGATTACCCGTGAGCTAATGGAAATGGTTGAGAAGTACACTGGTATTATGCTGGAAGACAGTAGTGCTACAGCTGAAAGTATTAAAGAGTTTTTAGGTTATAAGTTTCCTGCAACTACAGTAGAGAAGAGTCTTAAACCGATCCATATTTTAACCGGTAAGAATGCGATTAAGGAACTGAACTTGTATATTGAAGTGCTGATGTCAGTGACTCCTGAAGCTATTGGTGGTAAGGTGCCAAGTGAAGAGTTTTTTACTAACTAAGCTTTTACCCTTATTAGGCTTTCTAATTGTGTGGCAAATAGTCTCACTATTCCTCAATCCATTAGTGCTCCCATCTCCTTTACTAGTTTTCTCGAAGATTATACTCATTTTACAATCCAAAGGCTTTTATGTAGCGATTTCAGCTACCTTGTTAAGAGCCTTGATAGGATTAGTAATTGCCTTAGTCGCAGGTACACTCTTTGGTTTCTTAATGCATTTCTCAAAGGCATTCTCTGCTTTTATGCATCCTATCATTATAATTCTACAATCATTACCCGTAATATCCTGGTTACTTCTAGCTTTAATCTGGTTTGATAGTTCTGTTATCCCAATCTTCATTGTTGCAATTAGCACGATGCCAATCATAATCCTTAATGTCTTTGAAGGATTAAAAGAGGTTAGTGGAGAGTACATTGAGTTAGTTAAATTCTATGATCTAAGCTTTAAAAAATGCTTGCAAGGGCTTTATATACCATCCATTACTGCGTATCTCATTTCAGCATACAAGATAATCATTGGACTTTGTATTAAGACCTCAGTGATGGCAGAAGTCATCAGTAGAGTAAAGCAGGGGATAGGTGCTGAGATGAACTTGGCTTGGATCAATGTTGATACAGCTGAAGTTCTTGCTTACACAGTCTTAATAGTATTCTTTACTTTCCTTACTGAACGCTTACTAACTCTCATCTTTGCTCAGAAGTTTAGGAACTATCAATGATAAAGATTAAGAACCTTTCAAAGAGTTTTGGTGATCTGAAAGTATTGGATAAATTAGACCTACATATTGGTTATGGTACTACGGTACTCCTGGGTCCTTCAGGTTCCGGTAAGACTACACTTCTTCGCTTGATTGCAGGTCTTGACACTGATTTCACAGGTGATATAGATAGTGAGAAGATGAAGATGAGTTTCGTCTTTCAGGAAGATAGAATCCTACCATGGAAGACACTCAGACAGAATATAGAATTCATTCTCCCGGATAATCAGGTTGATAGTAAGAGAATCACTGCAATCACAGAATCACTAAATATTAATGAATTGTTAGATTCTCGACCATTCCAGCTGAGTGGTGGACAGAAAAGGCGCGGTGCAATAGCCAGAGGATTCATCTATCCATCAGACATTATTCTCATGGATGAACCCTTTAGTTCACTTGATTTATACCTTAAATTAAAGATTATCTCTGATCTCAATGTCCTTCTTGAAAGGGAGAAACGCAATCTACTACTTGTGACTCATGATATAAATGAGGCACTTCTCTTAGCAGATGAAATTGTTATCTTCAAACAAACCCCTGTGTCAGATTTCAAAGTTCTTAAGCTGGACTTACCAAAGTCAGAGAGAAAGCTGAACAACAAAGCATTTAATGAATGGGAACGACAAATCTATCAATATTTACTGGATGAGGATGGAGAATAATATGATATATGGGATTGGAACAGATATAATGGAAGTTGCACGAATGAAGCGCACAATGGAACATACTCCCTCAATCCGTGAACGCCTTTTCTCTGCTAAAGAGATTGAGTATTGTGAAGGGAAAGCTCGTAAGTATGAGCATTACTGTGGTCGTTTCTCAGCCAAAGAGGCATTCCTGAAATCAATTAGAACAGGTCTAAGAGGCAATCTTGCCTTCCATGAAATTGAGATTGTCAATGATGAGTTGGGTGCTCCTTCAATTAATCTAATTGGAGAGAGTAAGACTATCATCGAAAAATTGGGTAACCTCAGTATTCATCTCTCAATCTCCCATATAAAAGAGTATGCTACAGCGTTTGTAGTTTTGGATACTGACGAATAACCCAACAAGATACAAAAAAGGACAACCCAAACGGATTGTCCTTAAAATAATGTCTTAGTTTTGTTTAGAATGGTTCGAATTTATTGAAACGCCAATAAATCTCTTCTGCATCCTTCTGAATTTTCATCAGTTCGTCATAATGTCTCATCTCCCAGTCAACGAGAACATGAAAGAAATCACTAAGAGCTTGTACACTCTTTGTTTCCTGAGCACACTTCCTATAATAGTCTATGCCATTCTTCTCTAAAAGGATAGCTGTTGAGATTGCTGAGAAAAGGAACTGGTTCTGGCTAATTCTCGTAATGAAATTTTCAGAAATAGCCGGACTGACTGAATTGTCATGGATCTTAATATCAGCCATATCTCCCATACCATCAAGAGCTTCATAGAAACTTAAAAGAAAGTTATAGTGTGATTTCTCTTCATTTGCACGGTCGAGAAAGAACTTCTTCACTTCCTGATCGTTAGATTTGTTTGCCGCCTCTTCATAAAGGGTTACTGCATCCATCTCGGCTTTCATCCCGCCTTTCACAGCATTAACCAATACATCTTTCATCTTTTCCTCCAATATTGAGCTTTGTTATGTACTTTATTATAATCTACATTTCTTAGTGTCAAAACCAATTATTAATGATGTTAATATTTA
>JAVCCX010000433.1 GCA_030765245.1 Candidatus Zophobacter franzmannii
AGAATGAAGCTACAGCATCATTTCCCAATACTATCCCTTTACCTTTGGAATGGTTGAGTGAAGCGAATCCTTGCAAACCTGTCCTGCCATTTTATCAAGCCGTAGCTTTAGCGTAGGTTGAAGCCTTGGCGAAGGCGGATGGTGGAGAAAACTCCCAACAACTCGGGAGAGTTGTTCTACGGGAAGAACTTTTATCTATGTAATATGTTGGATTTAACTGTATTAACTACTATTTGATTGACAACAAACCACTAAATTCTAAATTTCAAAAAAAGACAGTTGGGGTGTTAATGAATAGTATCTCATCCAAAGCTCTGAAATCTGATTTACTGCTTCTTTTGACTGCTGCTATCTGGGGATTCGCTTTTGTAGCCCAGAAGAAAGGCATGGAAAGTTGCGGTCCCTTCATGTTTAATGGGATTAGATTTGCTCTGGGTGCAGTTATTTTATTGCCCTTCCTCTTAACCAAGAAGTTAGAACGATTGTCCAAGCATGAGTTTGGATTTGCTGTTCTTACAGGTCTTGTTCTCTTTATTGCTGCATCCCTTCAACAGGTTGGTGTGATTTTCACTACTGCCGGAAATGCAGGATTCATCACCGGACTCTATGTTATCTTTGTCCCACTAATTGGGATTATGATGAAACAGAAAGTAACTGTCACCATCTGGATCAGCATTGCTTTAGCAATACTTGGTCTCTATGCAATCAGTTTTACCGGTAAAATGGACTTGGTTAAAGGTGACTTATTAGTTCTTGTTGGAGCCGTTCTCTGGGCAGTACATGTTCAGCTTATCGGTAAAGCCGGGAAAATGGTGGGAGTTATCAGGTTAGCAATAATCCAATTCCTCATCTGTTCCGTACTTAGTCTGCTTATAGCAATCCTGTTTGAAGAAAACACCTACTTTGGTGTGAAACAGGCTATCTATCCAATCTTATATGGTGGTTTATTGTCCGTAGGTATTGCATATACACTGCAGATTGTAGCCCAAAAACACTCACCCCCAAGTCATGCAGCCATCATCCTAAGTATGGAGGGACTCTTTGCTGTCCTTGGTGGCGTGTTAATGCTTGCAGAAAAGATGTCACTTCGCAGTGGACTCGGTTTCTTTGCAATGCTTGCTGCCATGATCTTAGCACAAATTAGTCAAATACGAAATAACAAATCATAAATGGAGAGTACTATGAAAAAGCTTACCCTATTTGCATTATTAATTCTCTTAATCACATCTGTTCTCGCAGATCCGTTAGGGATTACTGCCAATATCCCGGATGATGATCAAGGTTTCTGGAGTGGTCAACGGGCTGTTCAGGGAAGACCTGAGCTAAACATTGCCCAGTCAGGAATCTCCAACACAAACAATGAAAGATGGGAAGAGGTTAGTCGAATTGACTTCAATGAATACCTCGAAGCCGGGAAGTATCTTGGAGTTGAATATAATCCATGGAGTTTCCAATTTAACCGCGTCTCAAATCAAAGTTTTGTTAATAACAATGCTGAAACTGCGATTGCAAGAGCCCCAATTTGGGTTCAATCCCAGTTGAGATACACTTTCTCACAGCTAACAAATGCCCGTCAAAATGTGTGGGCTACACTTATCTTAGATACTGTATCTCCTTACATTGATGAGGTTTGCTACTCAATTGCCAACTCAGGTCCCGGATATCTTGCAAGACAGGATATATATCCTGAAGTAATGATTGAGAATGCTGAGCTTATGTACACCTATGCAGATGAATTTCAGTTTGTAGATATCGTTGAGCATGGCTCAGAAGCAAGTGGAGATTGGTACACAACTACACGCTATCGCAAGATGGATGAATTCGGAATAGCCCGTTGGGTTGAAGTTGACCGTGATATCCATTACATGTATAATGTACATCCGAAATTCACTGATGAGATACCTAACTATATTGACCCTGAGCAATCGGAGTCAAATACCAGTCATGCAAACAATTTTGCAGCTCCGCCTGCTGGTAGATTTTGGCGTGAATATCTCTATTATCATAATGATACCGGGTACCCTCAGTTAAGAAGTATGCTGGCTAATTGCCAATATGTTATTGGATCACCTGTATCTTCAGAGAATGTGATAAATCAGCTTAACAGTTGGATTAATGGGAGTATGTCATTTACTTCTGATAACGAAAGACCTCATCAACCAATCCGCATCTATGATAAACATATAGGTCGTTGTGGTGAGTATCAGGACCTTCGCGGTGCAGTAGCCAGAATTGCTTTGGTTCCTGTAAAAGGTATCAATTGTATCTCCGGTGACCATGTGTGGAACGAGTTTTGGGACGAACGCTGGATTCATTGGGATGGAGCTATTGACAATCCGCTTCTTTATGAAAACGGCTGGGGAAGACATTATGGTTCAATCTTTGAACAACGCTCTGACGGAAAGTTTATTCCTGTTTCAGACAGATACTCAGATGGTCATGCGACACTCAATATTTGGGCTGTTGATGTAGATAATAGACCAATTGATGGTGCCAGCGTATATTTGAGAGTTGATATTGATGGTGAACCTTATTTCGATAATATCGGAGTCACAGACGATAATGGACTTTGTGTTTTCATTGTTGGGGAAGATAGAAAGTACTACGCACGAGTAAACAGTGTGATTCAGAATATGCCATCCTCAGGTTATGACCTTTTGGTAGAAAATGCATCTAATAACGCTGTTTATGACTTCACTTTCCAATCTACTCAGGCAATGTCAGTTCCTGAAGTTACTGATATTCCTATACCTGATGGAACAGGTAGTTTATATAAAGTTGTAGCTGATTTCTCCTCTGATAGTTCATTAATTATTGGAAATTCCGTCTTTGATGATGCAAGTGGTGGCAAGAACTATGAACCAGATTCTAACAATGGGGCTATTGATTTCTACATGACTGATAGTATCAACTATGCTGCTGCGATGTCAGGTCTCCCTTTCTCAGCTTTTAACAGCTTTACAGATACACAAAACGGTTCTGTTGAATTCTTAACTAACAACACTGATTATTGGTATTCCCTCCTCTTCAACAGACATAATGTCAGCAATCCTAAACATGTGCAGGGAAGCTTCATTGTATATACAACCGATGCCGATTATCTAAACGGTACTCTTGATGTGAGTGTTGCCGATATGTATGGCAATCCTGTATCAGGTACAACTGTAGTCTTAAGACCAAATAACTTGAGCTTTGAAGTAACCGGGGATGCTACATCTTTGACTGTTCCACAAGGAACTTATGACATCTACTGTTATCCTTCAGCGAGTCAACCAAACTATCTACCTACTTATGTTCAAGGTTATTCTATCACCGCAGGAGAAACAGCAGTATTAGAATTCACACTACTTGAGAACGCTAATCCTGCCGGTAGAGTTATAGCAATAGATGAAGGAACCCAAGTTAGATTAACCTGGGATAATACTTCAGTGAATACCAGAGATTTAGACCATTACAGTGTTTATCGTGGAGAAGCAAACTCCGATATGACTATCAATG
>JAVCCX010000087.1 GCA_030765245.1 Candidatus Zophobacter franzmannii
CTAGTACAATCCTTAATGGCTTTAGCCAGGGTTATAATTTTGTAAATCACCTTGGTCACTCTGCAACAACTTATACTATGCGTCTAAGTAACAATCAGGTTACTGCAAGTAACATTACAAACAATGGTTCTAATCATAACTTCAGTACCTTATATACACAGGGTTGTTATGGTGGTGCTTTTGATAATCGTGAAACCAACCCGGGTCAATACACTTCTGATTGTATTTCTGAGAAATTCCAAGCTCTTCAAAACGGTGTTGTAGCAATGCTTTCAAATTCACGCTACGGTTGGGGAAGCAATGGCAATACAAACGGACCTTCACAATATTATCATCGTCAATTCATTGATGCCTTATTCGGTGAAAACATCAATCAAGTTGGTTGGGCAAATGCTGATTCTAAAGCAGATGTAATTCCTTTCCTTAGCTCAGGTACAATGTACTGGTGCTATTATCAGGTTAACCTCTTTGGCGACCCTGGAATGCGTAACTGGACTGCTACACCTCAAGATGTTCAGGTTGTACAGAATGGAGCTATCGCAGGTGGCTCTTTCATAGCTAATTTCACTGTTAGCACACCAAATGCTGATGTTCGTATAATGAATGGAACTGATTTAATCTATGTTGGCACATCAGATGGTATTGGTAATGTTTATGCATTATTCGACCAAGCACTATATCCTGGTGCTTTCCAGCTTATAGTAAATGCTGACAATCACTATCCACTTTATCATAACTTCAATGTTATCCCATCTAATGAACCATATATTACCTGTACTACAGCTTCTTTCCATGATGCTGATGGTATCTTCCAATTAGGTGATCATGTTATGGTTGATGTAACTGTTGAAAATATCGGCACAACAGATACTAACTCTGGTGGTAGTGTATCACTTTCAACTGAATCAAATCTTATAAACATTCTTAACCCTGTTGTAAATATTACAAGCTTACCTGATACACAGCAGTTAGTCATTCAAGATGCCTTTGAATTAGTATTACAAGGTTCATTCTCTGACCAAACAACTGTACCAATTCAATTCTCCACAAGTTTTGATGGTAATATTACAAATTACTCAGCAACTATCACGCTCAACGCAGCTCATATCAATTTAACAGATATGCAGGTAAATAGTGAGAACTATTATGTATCTCCTGGTGATGATGTTGAGGTTTACTTCACATTTGAAAACAGTGGTTCCGCTCCGGCAGAAGGAGTAATGGTATTCTTTATAAATAGCTCTCCATATATCACACTGAATTCAACCGATATCATGTTAGATACTATACCTATTGATGGAACTACAACTAATGTTGTTCCTCTTACTGTACATATTTCTGAAACTTGCCCAATGGACACTCAGATAGACCTTAACTACCTTGCTGGTGGTAATGGTACAAACTCAGTAGAAGATGTGATTAGCTTGCTTGTAAGCTCAGGTATGTTTACCTTTGAGCCAAGCAGTCATAACTTTACCGACTACATTGTTACTCCTGAATTCCAGGACCAATGGCATAGAGAAACACAGAGAAACCATACACCGGGTGGTGGCTTTAGTATGAAGTTTGGTGGCAGTGGAACTAATGACTATGCAAATGGTTCTCATGGTGCTCTTGAAACTGTACCGATGACTGTTCTTGCAGGAAGTCAGTTCAAATTCTGGCATTGGATGGCAGCAGAGGATGATTCCAATGGAATGGCATGGGATGGCGGAATGCTCGAAATGTCTGTTGATAATGGACCTTGGATTCAGATTAATCCTATCGGTGGATATCCTTATATGATTACTGACAATGTCGCTTCTCCTTTCGACGCCTATACAGAAGTCTATTCAGGCTCTTTCGGATGGCTGGAAGCTATATTTGACCTTGGGTCAACTGATGGTTCTTGTAGATTTAGATTTGTCTTTGGTTCTGATGGTTATGTCTCTGCTGAAGGCTGGTATATTGATGATGTTTCAATCTTCAATCAAGCTGTAAGTAATGACGAAGATGTGCAGTTCGTAACACAAATCAACAAGCTTAATAGTAACTATCCTAATCCTTTCAACCCTGAGACTACTATCTCTTTCAACTTAAAAGCCACGGTTAATGATGCTAAAGTTGAGATCTTCAATGTTCGTGGTCAGAAGGAAGTTGTTCTTAACCTTGATAGAGCTACCAGAGAAGCCGGTACTGTTACTTGGAAAGCAGATGAATTGTCTTCAGGTGTTTACTTCTATCGCCTTATTGCTGATGGAAAGACTGTAGATACCAAGAAAGCAATCCTAATGAAATAACACCGAGTAATCGGTATATATAATAAAACGCCACAGTCATTACTGATTGTGGCGTTTCTCTTTCTATAGTTCTGTTTATTTCTTAGGGTAGAAATTCCTGAATAGTTTATAATTCTGATTGATATGCTCAGGAGATTCCAGTTCATTCTTAGAAAGATCCTTGGCTGCTTCTTCAGACTTAAGATTATCCACACGCATCCCTTCCCCATTCTTATAAGTCACCTCAGGATGAAACTGAGTACCCCATACTCGCATATCTTTATATCTAAAGGCTAAGACTTCGCATACCTCGGAACTTGCAAGTATAGTGAAGTCATCTGACAAGTTGCATACTTCATCATAATGGGATTGGGCAAATACAGGATTAATTATACCTGCAAAGAGTTCATCTTCTTTGGTCACTATTTTATGCCACCCAAACTCAGATACATCTGCCCTACGACAACCCTTATCTCCTAGGATAGCCCTTGCTATCATCTGATGTCCGTAGCAAATGCCATAGATAGACTTGTTTTGTTCTATAAAGACATTGATTATAGTTATGATATCTTTATCGTACTCACTGCCCTTAGATGCTGATAATTCTGAACCTGAGACAAGAAGATGTGTACACTGTTCATAATCGTTAAAACCTGATAAATCGGCTAAGTAGATTGTGTTGTATTCGTCTTTATCATACAGATGGGAAACATTCTCATCGAACCTTCCCGCTGCTGGTTTATCGACTATGGTATTCATTACTAATAACATTGATTCTCCTATATTCATGGACTTTATGAAAACTGCTAAGTTGAAGTAAAAAAGCCGGACTAGCCGGCTTTTAATTTATTTACCCATAATAGGTTTCTATCTGTTCCAGAATCTGACCCAACATCTCCTCGGGGTTATCAGGACTAAGACTCTTCACATCTCCATTATCAAAGGTGATAACAATTGTACCAAATTGATTAAGAATATGACGAATCTTATGGATTACGATATACTCTTTACCTGATCCTTCTTCTGAGACTTCTATAATAGACTTCATACTTACCTACTTAACAGTAACGCTTTTGATTACGGCTTGGTTAGCAGGAAGTGGATTATCTCTTTTATCACGAGGAAGGTTTTCAATTTTATGAACGATATCCATTCCCTTAGTTACTCTACCAAACACAGTATGTTTGCCATTCAGATGAGGTGACCCATTTTTATTGGTAACAATAAAGAACTGTGAGCCATTGGTGTTAGGACCTGAATTTGCCATACAAAGTGTTCCATAGTCTACACTTCCGACCAGCTTACCCTGAATATTGAGTTTTCCCTTAAATCCGGTTTTTGTGAGATAATACTCAACAGGATGAGCCTTTAAAGGTACACCACTTTGAGCTTCTTGACAAGCTCTTGCAAGTTCAAGAATATCTTTATCAGGGTCCTGGTTTTTCTGTAGATATGGTAAGAGTACTTTAGTGAATACTGAGAAAGCTTCGTCATCAGTCTCAATCTTTCCTGAGATTCCTCCACCCTCTTCATAACATTCATCTTCAAACTTGTATCCCGGATCACCAGTACCATCATTCATTCTATCTGAATCTTTGGTATTAGGGCAACCACCCTGAATC
>JAVCCX010000168.1 GCA_030765245.1 Candidatus Zophobacter franzmannii
AAACTACTCTGTTTATGCCCTATTAGGGCTCTATTACAATACTTAAAAAAAGGTTTATAGAGACTTATACACAAATTATGTATAACTTAGTGGTTTCATTAAGGGTCAATTAAGAGTCAATTAAGTGTCTATTAAGGGTCAATTAGGTATTGCAATAGAGCGTAGATGGAGCAGAAAGGATCTAAAATTGAAGGATTGAGATATATTTTGCCCATATTGGGCTGTACTATTTTGGGAATGTTTACCTCACGCTTGCGAGTCTGTGTAAATTTCAATTTAACCTTACTTAGAGTAGGTTTGATAGAGATATAATCAAGAGACACTGTTTTTCTAAGTCATATATGTTCAATTACAAATAGTAGCTCATCTTGAATGAGTTTTTACACTGTCTCTTGCGTATGGGGCATTCACATTTAGCCCCTACAAATAATAATTTCAAATATTCCTTGCTTGATAATGAATATAAAGCAATTAAGAAATAAGAGGTGAATATGATTCGCAAATATTGCGTAGCAATTCTTTTACTGCTGTTACTTCGTTCCATTTTTAGTATTAATCAAAACAATATAGTTATCAGAAACATCAATCCTGATCCATTTGGAGAACCATGGTTAGCTGGTGGATATCCTGATTCGCAAGAAATAAATCAAATGTCACAAAATGAGATAGATACTATCTTGAGCAGAATTAACTCACGTGATATCAGAGAGAACATTGATCATTCATTTTCCTTTTTTATGCGTCCTGTGTTCAATCAAGACGGAGGGTCTTGCGGTTCAGCATCTAGAATCAGTTATATGTTTGCTTACGAAATTAATAATTATCGAAATGTATCTGGTAATCTGCCTGAAAACATCTATCCTTCCCATTTCACTTGGCTACTAACAAATCAAAATTCCAGTAAAGATCAGATAGCGATGGCAAACGGAATTCCGAATTCCGTTGATTATGGCGGTGACACATATTCCACTATTTACGGCGGTAATATTTACTGGCCTACTATAGACGAAAGTGATTACGGCTGGATGAATGGATATTCTCTTTGGTACAACGCAATGCAAAACAGATTACAGAATAATCTTCACATTACATTGGATAACCCTGATAATCTTCTTGTTTTAAAAAGCTGGATGGATGACCATCATGGTGATCAGGATTTTAATGAAGGCGGTGTTGCTGGAGCAGGTTGTGCAATTACTGGAGCTACATATGCACAAATTCCCTCAGGAGAATACGAGGAAGGTAAATATATTGTAAGAGAATGGGGGCCGACAGTTGATCATGGAACCACATGGTCCGGTTATGATGACAACATAGGATTTGATGTAAATGAAGATGGGCAGATAACAAACAACTTAGACATAAACGGTGACAATGTTATTGATATGGCGGATTGGGAACGTGGGGCGTTGATAATGCTGAATTCCTGGGGAAGTGACTGGAGAAATTCAGGAACTGTTTATGTTCCCTATAGATTACTTTTGATTAACAGCATGAGTGCAGAATTTTACTATATAAAAAAAGATATCGCACCGAAACAGGTCCTCAAAGTAAATATGGTTTATGATAAACGCCGTAGAATTAAATTGAGCGTAGGTGTCTCCTCCGATCCAAATGCTACTGAACCTGATGCTATAGTTACTTGTCATCATTTTAATTATGCCGGGTTAAAAGATGTCGCAATGTTGGGAGTTTGGGCAGATAACACAGAGCATTTCGAGAACATGGATTTGGGTTATGATCTTTCGGACCTTTTCTTCGGAATAGACACAACCCAACCTTACAGGTATTTTATAGGAATAGAAACCACAGGGAATACAGGAGGCTACGGTATTGTGAACTCGGTCTCAGTTATGGATTATGTTCAAGATCCATTAGGTTTGGAATATCCTTCAGCTTACGAAGATGTGGTAATCACTGATGGTGATGCTATATATATTCCAATAGATATGCCGGGAGATCCGAATAGCGATCCTTATATCACTGTACCACAAAGTGAGATGAGCGTTTATTATTATGATAGTGCTCAAGCAGGAATAGACAGCTTGCCTGAGAATTCAATTGACGATAATCCTGAAACGATCTGGCACACAGTCTGGGGAAGCGGATATCCTTGTCCGCATGAGATTCAATACGATTTGGGCAGTAGTTACGAAATAGGTGCACTTGCGTATCTTCCTCGACAAATAGGTTCAAATGGCAGGATCATGGATTATGAAGTTTACATCGGTCAAACTCCGGATGATTTTGGATTACCGGTTGACGCAGGTACCTGGGCTGACACATCCAATGAACAGATAGTTTTCTTCACACCTAAAGAAGGTAGATATGTTCGTTTAGTAGCACTAAGCGAAGTAAATGGAGGACCATGGACATCAGTTGCTGAGATTAAAGTATTTCAACCACCTGTACTAACAAGTATCGATGACGAATATAGTTTAGGATCCTCACAATCAATGTTTTTATCTAATTTTCCAAACCCCTTTAATCCATCTACAACAATTAATTTTACAATTCAAACCAACTCAAGGATAGACCTCACGATTTTCAATATTAAAGGTCAAAAAATCAAAACTTTAGCTAATAGTGGCTTTCCAAAGGGTTATCATTCAATTGTCTGGGATGGTGATGATGAATCAGGCAAATCTGTAAGTTCAGGTGTCTATTATTATAAGTTCAATGTAAACGGTAAAACTGAAGTCGTTAAAAAGTGCTTGCTTTTAAAATGAAAAAGATGCTGCTAACAGGTATGCCCACGGTTAAACTATATTTTGATTTGAGCTTTATAAGTAATTTTGCATGAGGTACATATGAAACCAATAATTGAATCTAAGAGACTATTTCTTCGAGAATTAAAACTAAGTGATACTCTTGAATTAGCTGAAATTTTAAGTGATAAAGAATCAATGAAATATTATCCAAGACCATTTAGCAAGGTTGAAGTTGAAAAATGGATAATTAGAAATATAGAAAGTTATGAAGAGCACAAGCATGGACTTTGGGCAGTTATTTCTAAAGAGGATAATATATTTCTCGGAGATTGTGGAATTACAATACAAGCTATTGATGGAGATCTTCTACCTGAGCTCGGATATCATATAAAAAGACAATATTGCAATAAAGGTTTTGCATCAGAAGCTGCAAAAGAATGCATCAAATATGCTTTTGAAATATTAAATTTAGAAACATTGTATTCTTATACAAATATTGAAAATGAGCCTTCCATCCGAGTTGCTAAAAAGAACGGAATGGAATATATTAAAAGCTTTGAGAAAAAGATATTAGGCGAAACGGTAAATGAAGTTCTTTACTCTATTGGAAAGCAAAAGAACTTATAGCAATGCATCATAAAACATAACGGCTTGAAGTGTGGGATAGCCTCAACATGATACCCAAATTTTAGATAAACAGATATAAGGAGATAAAATGAACGATATTATTTGTCCAAATTGTAATAAGGTTTTTAAAGTCGATGAGGCTGGATTTGCTGATATCCTTAAGCAAGTTCGAGATCATAAATTTGATGAGGAATTGCAAAACCGATTAGATTTAGCTGACAAAGAAAAGGAAAGTGCTGTAGAGCTTGCTAAAGCAAAACTTAGAACTACCTTGCTCGCAGATCTTGCTAAGAAGGATAACGAGATAAGTGAACTGAAAGCCACTAAAGAGCACGAGCTTGCTGAACAATTAGCAAAGAAAGAAGCGAAAATCTCTGAAATGAAATCAGAAATTAAGAATGCAGAATTAGTCAAAAAATTAGAAGTCTCAGAAGCGATTAAGAAAATCGAAAAAGAACGAGATAGTCTTGTTAATAGTTTAGAAAATAAAGAAACAGAAAAGCAATTACTTGAAAAATCTTTAAACGAAAAGTTTACTGCTGAGCTAAAGACAAAAGATGAGATCATCAAGCTTAAAGATGAAGAGATTATACTT
>JAVCCX010000288.1 GCA_030765245.1 Candidatus Zophobacter franzmannii
GGAATGAACTTGTTTCAGCAGTATTCAGAGCAATGAACCTGCCAGAAACGATTGATTACATTGAAATGCCAGACTATTTAAAAGCTAAGTATCAATACTTCACAGAGGCTGACATGTCGAATCTAACCGCAGTTGATAACTTTCAACTCTCAGAGCTACAATCAGGTGTAACTGATTATGTACAAAACTATTTAATGCAACCTAATTCATACCGGTAGGTGTAGAATGAATAAATTAGACTTCTTTAGAAGCGTAAAAGTCCTTGCTGGATTGGATGACGAAAGTATTAAAACAATTAGTGATAAATCTGAACTTAAAAAATTTACCAAGGGGAAGCTAATCCTAAATGAAGGCAACAATAGCAAAGGAATATACCTTATTAAGAAGGGCTCTATTGAGATTTCTAAGGAGTTGAATCAAGCAGGTGATGAAGCTAGGTTATCTGTTCTTGGAGAATTCGATTGCGTAGGTGAGATGTCAATGTTTGGTATTAACCAAAGAAGTGCAAATGCCTTAACTCTTACTGATGTAGAAGCTTATTATATTGAGGCTGTAGATTTTATAAAGCATTGCTACACTTCACCAATCATTATGTTCAATCTCCTAAATACTCTTTCTGAGAGACTTTCAACTACCAACAACAAAATGGCTGAGATGGTAGATTCATTCGTAATCAAGAACAGAATGTTTGTATTAAGTCAAACTCTAAGTAGAATCATGCACGATGTGCGTGCACCTCTCACATCAATTTTTATCAGTACTCAGATGATGGAAGAAGACTTACCTGAGGCTAAAGATTATATCAGGGATATATCTATAAGCAGTGAAAAAATCTCAAATATTCTTGAAGAGATTGTAGAATTTGTAAAAGGGAGTTCACCAGAACTATATTTTGATAAATATAAAAGCAGTGAGATTGTTGAAAATATAGAACTCTACT
The DNA here is from genome assembly GCA_030765245.1 of Candidatus Zophobacter franzmannii. Taxonomy (GTDB): domain Bacteria; phylum Cloacimonadota; class Cloacimonadia; order Cloacimonadales; family JAFGVF01; genus Zophobacter; species Zophobacter franzmannii. The sequence continues at coordinate 941 of JAVCCX010000288.1, forward strand.
TCAAGTTACTTACGAAATTTAAGAAATTACATCTTCATATTGATAATGATGCGCCTGAATACTATTACCTGGATATTGTTCGGTTTAGAAGGCTAATGGAAAACCTGATAAGAAACTCCATTAATGCGTTGAACCCTGATGGAAACTTATACATTAAATTATACGGCAGAGAAAACTACATCAAGGTTTCTATCAGTGATGATGGCCCAGGTTTACCGGAAGAGAAAATCCCATTCATGTTCGAGCCATTCAAAAGTGGTTACCCAGCGAAAGGAAAGGGGATTGGATTAGCTATATGCAAGAAAATAGTTGATGATCATGGTGGTTCAATAGTGTATAAAACATCTCCCGAGGGTGGGGCACAATTTGACATTGAGTTACCTATCATAGTAACAGAGAGTACAATAAATAGTTAACACATTTAAAACCTACTTGACACAAATTCTTACTAAACTCGATAAGTAATTCATGCGTCCCCGTAGCTCAGCTGGATAGAGCGTTTGACTCCGGATCAAAAGGCCGTGCGTTCGAATCGCGCCGGGGATGCCACTTTCTCTACTTTGTCTTTTCGTAGGCTCTCTCTAAACCTCTCCTTAAAGTGCTTATTGCTATAGGTTTTGTTATAAAGTCATTCATGTCTTCAGTAACTAGTTGGTTAAGCTGATCTGCGATTGCATGGGCTGTTAAGGCAATAATGTATGGTTGCTTAATTGTCGTTCCAAGTTCTCTTACCTTTCTCGAAGCTATAATCCCATCCATAATTGGCATTTGGATATCCATTAGGATAACATTATAATTAGCACGAGGAAGCATTTCTAACACCTCTTCTACGAGGTTTGTGATTTCGAATGGAACTGATTCCAATTCCAGCTTTCCGGCCTCTATTTTTGAGTAATCGAGAATATCATTAATTATTGATAGAAGAGCATCACTACTGATCTTGATGGTTTCAATAAAGTCCAACTGCTCATCATTGAGAGTTGTATCCAACATCAGGTAAGACATCCCGATAATTGCGTTAAGCGGAGTGCGTATCTCATAACTCATATTAGCAAGGAAGGATGACTTAGCTTTATTCGCAGCTATTTCTGATTTCATTGCTTGTCGAACAATTCTTTCCGATTCTTTTCGTTCAGAAATATCAAGCCCTGTAATAACAATGTATTGAAGAGTATTTTTCACTAATATACCTGAGAAATTAACTACAATAGTATATTCTCGCCCCTGAATGGAAACAATCTTCAGTTCATAAGATCTTGCTTCTTTAAATGATAATGGATTGTCATACTGAGCTTTTAATTTAACTTTAAGTTCTTCATCCCGGATAAACTCACTTATTTCAGCGTTGACTTCAGCATCTATCGAGTACCCAAGCATCTTCTTTGCAAATTATTAATCTTTTTTATTTTCCCAAACTCATTCACAACAATGACCATAGCTTCCTCATTATCCAGAATAGTTGACATGAAGACTCGTTCTTTGTCCAACTCTTCAGTCCTACTACTAACTGTTTCCTCCAGAGAGTCGTCAAGTCTTGTAAGCTTATTGTGGCTTTCTACAAGCTGATTATGAAGCTTTCTTCGTTTCATTGTATTGATCATTAGAATCAAAATTATGATGGAAAGGAAGAGGATAAGGATGCTAAATTGTTCTAGTAGCCTTTTATTCTTTGAGAAGGAATTATCAGGTCTATTTATTATCTCAGAGTCTTTGGGTAACAGTTTTAGGTGGATTCCCCATTTCTCAAGTGCAATGAAATCAAACATAAATCTATTTGCACTATCCATATCTATGCTTAATCTGTCTGCGGGTGTTCCGTGCTATGGTCCTTGTATTTACGGATAAAGTTGTCTTTACTTACCTGAATGTCTTCTGGGGTTGAATATCGCTTAGTGTCCATATATTCTGACAATATCAGCATTTTAGAATCATAAGCCTTAAGACTAGATATTATGCCCCCTTTAACAAAACGCTGATTTCCCGCTGTTTCCCCACTGTGGCACCGGGTTCGCAGCGGGTGGATAGTGCGTGCACAGTGCAAAGTCAGTGCGTGGATGAGTTGTGCCTTGTGGGCATGTTGTAACAAAGGGAAATGCCCTAAGTTATTGATAATTGCACAGTGCAACAATAAATGTAATTGACAGCCTGCAGGAATGCAGGAAAATACTAAAAATAGTAAAGGAAGTTTGAATGAAGATAATAATTACTCTATTGCTAATGTGTTTTGGTGCTCTCAGCTTACTAATTGCCAAGCCAGCAAGTACCATCGATGTATTTTATAAGAATCAGCCACCTTCGCTTAAAACTCTTGAAAAAGTTCTCCCTGTTCTCAATGAGTTTAGTTCTAAATACAGTGTCAATTTGCACTGTATTACTGATACTCTCTCTACAGATTTAATACAAGAATATCAACTTCCTGCAACTCATTTTCCTTTTGCGGTAGTTATCAATGGGATGTTTTCAGCAGAGTTTGAGAACAAAAAGATAGACTTTATCCATTTTCCAGAGTTCATGCACGGGATAGGAAGACATGAGGGGAACTGGTCATTAGAACAGCTAAAAACGGTTCTTAATACTCCAAAATCTCTTTGTGAGAAGAATATATTACCTATTCTCAAGGATGTTGAAAGTAGCACTTGTTCGGAATAGGGAATAGTTAAGGCTAAATTTAATAACTTGTATGTGTTTAAGCGTTAATCTTAAACATACAAGAATCTCATTCCAAATCACCTATTTAGATAAAATAGCTTGACTCAGTGTCTCAGATTTCGGAACTTGATTTACTTACATTAATAAAAGGAAACTGGGATAAATGCAGGAAGAAATAAAATATCTGATTAAGTATGAAGCGTTTGTACAACTGTACATCACGCTAACCGCTTTCTTTGGTAATTTTATCAAATCATGCCGTGGGCAGATGCGATATCGTTGGCTGATTATACTATGTGAACTTTGCTTTGCATTAGCAATAAAGCAGTATCGTAGCCTTATTCCTTTCCATCCACTTGTATTGAGATTATAGACAAATCTCCCCTTACCCATTCCCATCACAAAAAGTTTAAGTCTTATTTATATCTTATAGATAAATGCACGAATAAAATACACTACAGGAGAAGTAGACCATGAACAACAGATCAGTTAAAGGGATGTTAATCTTCCTATTTATACTTCTGTCTCTCTATTTTGTACTTCAGTTTGTACCGGGTATCCCATTTACATGGGCCCAGAAAAAACTGAATCTTGGTCTTGACCTGAAGGGCGGAATGCAGTTGCTTTTAGAAGTTGATTTCAGTGAAGTTAACATTAAGAAAGCAGACAAAGAAAATGCCGTTCAGTCAGCCATTGAAATTATTAGAAATCGTATTGACCAGTTTGGTGTATCCGAACCGTCAATTCAAAGAATCGGTGATAACAGAATCCTTGTTCAATTGCCTGGTATTCAGGAATTTGAGCGTGCAAGAAACCTTATAGGTAAAACTGCCCGTCTTGAATTTAAACTTGTTGCTGAGCAGGATGAATATGAAAAAGTACTTACCAATGTTGACACTTATTTGAAGAAAAACATTGAGAAGTATGCTTTCTTAAAAGAAGTTCAAGAAGAACTAGCTATGGAAGACTCTGATGTAGCTTCTGACATTCTTGACGATGTTGCTGATACAACAGCCACTGAAGAGGAAGCTGTAGAGACTGACCTTCTTGATGAAGAAGACAAAGTATTTACAAACCTTATCAACAGTGGTGATACACCGTACACAATCGCTTATGACTATGTTGGTCTTTTCAAAGAATTAATTAAAGATCCGTCCTTTAAGAAAGCTTTCCCATCAAACTTCCAACTTGTACTTGGAAAAGATGATAAAGATGATCCTAAGTCAGACAGACCTTTCTATATCCTTTACTCAAATCCTGAGATTACAGGTGATTACCTTGATGATGCTTCAACAAGCACCGGAAAGAATATGAGTGACCCTAAGACATACAACAAGCCTATCATCAGCCTTGAGTTCAACCGTAATGGTGCAAAGAAATTTGCTAATATTACCGGTCAGAATAAAAATAGAATGCTTGCAATCGTTCTTGATGATGTTGTTTATATGGCACCAAGAATTAATGATAGAATTCCTGATGGAAGAGCTATCATTAGTGGCGTATTCAATATGATGGAAGCACATGACCTCGTTATCGTTCTTAAAGCCGGTAACCTTCCTGCTCCAGTTAATATAATTGAGCGTAAGGATGTTGGTGCAACACTTGGTACAGACAGTATCAATGCCGGTAAAAGGGCAGGTTTGATTGGTCTTATCGTTGTTGCAATATTCATGCTTGTATATTATAAAATCGGTGGTGTATTTGCAAATATAGCACTTGTTCTTAATATTTCTTTCACCTTATCAATTCTTACTCTGTTTGGCGCAACTCTTACAATGCCGGGTATTGCAGGTCTAATCCTGACGATCGGTATGGCTGTTGATGCTAATGTTCTCATTTTCGAAAGAATCAGAGAAGAGTTAGCTTCAGGCAAAACTATAAGAAGTGCTGTTGATGCAGGTTTTGCTCGCGCAATGATTACAATTGCCGACTCCAACATTACTACTCTTATCGCAGCAATAGTGCTGTATAACTTCGGAACCGGCCCGATTCGTGGATTTGCTGTTACTCTTGGAATAGGTATTATCGGCTCAATGTTTACAGCTATTGTAATCGTTAAAGCTCTTTTTAATACTTTTGTAACCAGCTCAAACCGCGACAAGCTGAGTCTTTAGGAGGAAACAGTGAAATTCTTAACAAATACAAACTTCCAGATAATCCAGAAGAGAAAAGTTGCTTACATTGTATCTGCTATCGTTATTTTAGTAGGTATCGTCTCAATGGTTATCAATGGCGGTCCTAAATACGGTATTGACTTTACCGGTGGTATCTCTCTTGAACTTGATTTTTCTCCAGTTGAAGAAGGAACCGCTCAGGTACAGATAGATGAAATTCGTGACGTAATGAAGAAAGCGGGCCAGAGTGGTGCTGAAATTCAGCGACTCGGTAAGGATGGAAGTAACATCTTCTTGATTAAAGCTCAAACAAGTGAGGAAGGAAATCAGATGGCACAGATTCTGAAAGCCTTCCGTAGTGAGTTACCGGCTTATGCAAACAAAACTGAGAAAGAATTTGTTCGCTTACAACAGGAGATTGGACCTCGTGTTGGTGAAGAACTCAAATGGCAGTCTATGAAGGCTTTATTCGTTTCTCTTATCCTTATGATTATCTACATCTGGATTAGATTCGAATTGACCTTCGGTGTGGCAGCTATTATCGCTCTTTTCCATGATGTTCTAATAACTCTCAGTATCTTCTCAATCTTCGGTAGAGAGATTTCAACAAGTATTGTTGCTGCACTCTTGATGATTGTCGGTTACTCAATCAATGATAGTATCGTTGTGTTTGACCGTATTCGTGAAGACTTGAGAAAACATCATCGTGATAGCTTTGAGAATGTGTTCAACAGTTCAATTAACAAAACATTGAGCAGAACAGTTATCACTTCCGGTACTACAATTCTTACAGCACTCGCACTTTTCATCTTTGGTGGAACAGTGATCAAGGGTTTCTCATTTGCAATCCTTATCGGTGTTATAACTGGTACCTACTCATCTATCTTTATTGCTAGTCCTATCGTTGTAGATTGGTTCCAGGCAACTAAGAAAGACCATCCTCGTTTCAAAAAGATGACAGGCCGTAAATAAACGAA
>JAVCCX010000425.1 GCA_030765245.1 Candidatus Zophobacter franzmannii
CTCAACAAACTGGTCGGGATAAATCTCAGCATTCAATTCATTACGAAGAAAATCACCGAGCCAGAAATCATGATTACCATAGAGAAAGATGAGTCTGCATCCATTATCTGAGAATTCTTTCAATTTCACAATGCTAGGCATATATTCAGGAATACACTTATCTTTCCACTCTATCCAAAGGTCAAAAATATCACCATTCAGAATGAGAATATCAGCATCGCTTTTGATAGACTCAAGGAACTTGAGGAATATCTCCCTGCGAGCTACATCATCAGCTTCTTCAAAGTACTTGATATGGACATCTGAGACAGAGTAAATAGTCATAATTAGCCAGCCATTATGTAATAGAGCATGTTTATCCCAAACTTAAGAGCTTTCTCTCTAATCTCTTTGGGATCATTATGAGTCGTAGGGTCAGCCCAACCATCAGAGATATTGGTTTCATAAGTATATAGCAACATCAATCTCCCATTGGCATCGAATATCCCATAGGCTCTCGGTCTTTTATCCTCATGCTTATGAATCTTCGGCAAGCCCTGTGGGAACTCAAAGTAGCAGTTGTATATCTTATGTCCCTTGGGAATCTCTATCAATTCCTTCTCAGGAAAGATCATTGCAATCTCTTTATGGAACGACCGGTCTAATCCGTAGTCATCATCAACATAGAGGAAACCACCCTTGAGCATATATTCTCTCAGATTATCACGCTCTTTGGAGGACAACTTTATAGCTCCATGACCTGTAACATAAACAAAGGGATGTTTAAACAAGTCACTACTACCAGCTTCAACAATTGCCTGTTTCTCAGCAAAACCACAATTCAATTCCCTATTAGCATAATGCATAAGGTTGGTTAGTACTTCAGGATTGTTATACCAATCTCCCCCACCATCATACTTGAGTCGTGCAAGGGATGTTGTTGTAAAACCGGCACCGAATAGAGTTGTAATAGTTAAACAGAGAACTATAATGATATAGCTAAACTTCATGAATCAGTTTACTCCTAATGATAACACCCATTTAAATAAAGAGGGATAACTTTCGCTATCCCTCATAATAAGTCTATTTCAATAAACCATCTCTACGAAGAAGTGCATCTGCATCAGGGGTTCTTCCACGGAATGCTTTGAAAAGCTCCATTGGATGAACTGTATTACCCTTTGCAAGTACATTTCTACGGAATGATTCTGCTGTTTCTTTATCGAATATCCCCTTCTCTTTGAAAAGGCTAAATGCATCTGCATCTAAAACTTCAGCCCACTTATATGAGTAGTATCCAGAAGAATAACCACCGGCAAAGATATGTCCAAAGCTAGCTGAACGACTGGTTTTAGTGACCTTAGGGAACAGCTTGGTTTTATCAAATACTTCATCTTCAAATGCAACAACATCTTCAATAGCTGTTGGGTCATTTGAATGCCAAGCCATATCAAGGAAGCCAAAGCTAAGTTGTCTTACATTGTTATAACCTGAAAGGTATGTTGAGGCAGCCTTAATCTTTTCAATTAACTCAGCAGGGATTACTTCGCCTGTCTCATAATGGAAAGCAAAGAGTTCAAGAGCTTCTTTTTCAGAAACCCAGTTCTCCATAATCTGTGATGGGAGCTCTACGAAATCCCAATAAACACTTGGTGATGCTATTGAAGCATAGGTTACATCAGAGAGAAGACCATGAAGTGCATGTCCAAACTCATGGAACATTGTCTCTACTTCACGGAAAGTAAGTAGTGATGGAGTGTCGCCTGTAGAAGGAGTGAAATTTGCTACTACAAATATCTGTGGTCTTACCATTTTCCCACTCTGAAATCCCTGACCAACCATTGGATTCATCCAGGCACCTGAGCGCTTAGTCTCTCTTGGGTGAAGGTCAACATAAAGAAGACCAACATAGTCGTTATTTGCTTCTGAAACTTCAAACACTTTAACATCTTCATGATATACAGGGATGTCATTAAGTGCTTTGAACTGAAGACCATAAAGCTTATTAGCAACTTTAAAGACACCATCAATCACATTCTCAACTTTGAAGTAAGGGCGTAACTCTTCTGAATTAAACTTAAACTTCTTCTGTTTAAGTTTTTCTGAATAGTATGAGAAATCCCATGCCATAAAGTCTTCAATTCCATCGAGTTCTTTAGCAAATGCCGCAACTTCTGCAACTTCTGCTTTTGCTACAGGATAGGCAACTTGATATATATCTTCTAAGAAGTTAATAACAGTCTCTTTATTCTCAGCCATTCTCTCTGCAAGAACATAATCAGCATGAGTTCCAAAACCTAAGATATTAGCTCTTTTGAATCTCAACTCAGTGATTCTCTTACAATGTTCTTTATTATCAAATTCACCAACATTTCCAATGTCAGCAGCAGCAAGACTGATAGTCTTACGAAGCTCTCTATTATCAGCATAGGTTAAAACAGGCATCAGACTTGGACCCTGAAGATTGAACATCCAGCCCTCATCATGACCTTTCTGTTTTGCTAAGTATGCAGCAGCTTTAAGTGCATTCACAGGAATACCCTTCAGCTCATCTTTATTAGTTTTGAGTAGTGAATACGCATTAGTAGAATTTAAAACATTCTGGGAATACATAGGAGATATTTTTGACTGCTCCATATCTATTTCCATAAGCTGTTTCTTCTGTGCATCGTCTAACATTGCACCATTTCTCACAAAACCTTTATACTTAAGTTCAGTAAGTCTCTTCTGCTCAGAGTTCAAACCTAACTTGTCCATATTATCATATACTGCTTTAACTTTAGCAAATAAGATTGCATCAGTCGACAGCTGACTTCCAAATTTAGCAAACATAGGTGAAAGCACTTGAGCTAAAGCTTTAAACTCATTGTCTGAATGTGTACTTAAAAGATTAAAGAACACAGAAGCTACATCGCTCATCAACTCACCGGTTGTTTCCAGTGCGAAAATTGTATTCTCAAAGTTTGGAGTTTCCTTATTATCTTTAATTATCTGCAACTCAATCTCAGCTTCTTCTATACTGAGTTTTGCAGCAGGTTCGAAATGTTCTAATTTGTAGGAGTCAAGTGGAAATACATTGTATTTAGTGACTCTTATTCTCTCAATTAATGGGTTGGATTGCATATCTTCTCCTATTTTTTCTATGATATTTATAATTATTAAAATCAAATCTTATTGACCTTTGGAGCATAACCTCATGCGAGTAAATCTCATCCTCGTCCGGTTTTATCCCAAATGAATATGAAACCTTAAACTTGTATGGCAAATTCACTCTAAAGGTTGTATCATGGTGAACAATTATGTTCGTCTTTGTCTCCAAATCAGTCGTCTCCTGAAAAAGCGCGGTATAATCTAGATAGATATTCCGAGTTAAGTACTTACCGGCATTTATCTTTAGGTTGTCAAGCAGAATTGAGGAACTGAACTCTACTAATTCACTTTCCTCCCGCTTGATTGCATCTTTCTCATTAATAACATAGTTCGAATATACATTTTGGAGAAATCCAAAATCTACATAAAGGAAATCAAGTTTAAAGAATTTCCTGATACTGTTTTCTACTGGAAAGAGAATAGGGTCTAAATAGTAGCTATTGAGATTACCCTCAAGTAGGTTTAACGCCTGATCTTGCCAGATTGCTCCTTGCTGTTCAGATGACAAATCGGCTAAGTCACTGTCATAGCGAAGTCTCGCAAGAATATTCATTGTAGTATAATCATTCGGATTATCACTTGTAATATTGAAAATCAATCTATCTGCAAAACTCTTTGTAAGATCATCATCAGTATCAATGGAAAGGAATATTGTCGTTCCTTCTGAGGTCTTATGATACAGTTCTCCTAACAGGTATTCTCCTGAATACTCGTTAATACCTACTTCAAAGAAATCTACTTTGAAGTTAATCCCAAAGAAATCAAATGTCCCAGAATCTGCATTTATCAGGATCTGCTTCACTTCCCAAATCTCTCCATTATAGATCAGATGCACAAAGCTATTCTCTTTCACAGGAATATTGGCAGGATATGTTATATAACGGCTATTTTCATCAAAATACAACACTACATCCATCTTAAACGGAAGGATTGGTGGAATAGCTATCTCTTTTCTCTTTATAAGAGGATTTAACTGAGAGAATAACTTAAGCAAGTTATCAACCTTAGGAGGATACAACGCCATAGCATTTCTCAGAATCACATCCGCTTCTATATGTAAATCATCAAAAGGACCTTCAATAACTGCTTCATTCGTATTTCGTCCTTTGATAATCGCATTTGTTAGTGAGTTTTCTTGCGAGTATTGGGGTACCGACACATGGATTCCTGTTTTCCCGGTCTTCACATACAGTTTACCAATTCGTAGTAATCCGAGAATCAAGTCCTTCTCATCATTTGCAATCTCATTTCTAATATATAGCTTACTCGCTCCCGACCTCAGGTCAAACCTCTTGAAATCAACTTCATTGTCCAAGATACTAATATCAACATTGATAGAACTCAGCTCTTGTAACTGTGTCTCAACATTAACTCTACCGTCTTTTATCTTGAAGGAACCATTTTCAAAGGACAGCCCATCTTCGGACATAGTAAGTTCTGCTTTTAGTTCCATAGGAACATCACCCTTCTCCGCTAATTTCAAACTCTTTAATATCTGGGCAATGTCTGAGTTTAGGGTTACATTCAGAGTGTTATTTACTACCGAGGTCTCACCATTCAAAATATTATATCCAAGTGCACCCTGCAGATCAAGGTCCAGTTTCTTCTTACTTACCAAAATCAGTTCATTAAATACTAAGCTATCAGCATACTGGGAAGCATCGGCATGAACTCGATTCAGTCTAAATCCATAAGCATCGAGTTTAGAGGAACTCACAACAGCACTTAGAGTTGGCTTATTCGTTTGTGATGATGCAAATTCAATCTCACATTTACCTGACACAAGTCCCTTTATATCTGTACTCAGAACTTCACTCACCTCTAAATCTGTGAATGTAGCTCCGGCGTTAAATGTTATTCCATTCCGCAGGTCAACGAAACCATTAACGAGTAGTTCGTCAGAGATAGTTGAATCGAGGAAGACATTGTCCAGATCGATGTATTCATTAGACCCGCTAATTGTAGCCCTTGCTGAGATAGGTTTAACTACTCCGAGTGAGAAGTTTTCTACCTGTACGACACCCTCAGCTTTCTTATCATTCCTACTATTAATATCGATATCAAGGTCCACTACTCCGGTAAATTGGTTCATTTGGTAAGTGGTCAACTCATACTTCAAGACATCCTTAATGTCTATATCCTCTCCCCTAACCTTAAATCCATAGGTAAATCCATCCATGATATTCATCCACCCGGAGATACTCAACTGATCATTTATACTCAAGTTCCTGACAATGATTGAATCCCGATAACTTGATACTTCAAGCTCTGCACTGAAAGGTCTATCGTTAAAAAGTGAGCTCTTTGTTTGAGCGCTCAACTCACCGCGATAATTCTTGAAGTCGTATTGCACATCCGCTTTGATCCTTGAATCATAGAGGATATTAGCAACATCCACAATTCTTAGTGAGATATCACCAAACAACTTGTTGTTTTCCAGAATTACGCTGGTACGACCATTCAAGTTAATACTGCTCAAGAAGCCAATATCGCTATTCTGGTAATAATCATTCAGGATAATGTTCTTGAAATCTACATCAGCAGATCCATCCATCGTTAAGATATTCAGCTTCCCTTCTGCTGAGAACATATCGTCACTCTGTTCAAGCTTAAACTCCAAACTGTCTCTCCTGATATCGACATATCCTGATAGTCCGTTGAAGTTCTTATCCCCATCGATGTAGCCGGTATCATTAAACAGGACAATACCCGTTACCTTATTGTCAAAATGCAGTGATGCTTCTATCTTACTACTAATGTCAATCGCTTGCTCTTCATCTTCGCTTGGTTGCACAGACAGCCTTAAATTAAGGTCGGCAAAATCACTAAATGTCCCTTTACCGGATATCTCATTACCCAGGTAAACAGCCTTATCAAGTTCAATCTCGATGTCATTACTGTTCAATATTATCTTTGTCTTCAAATCACTAACAGACTGATTGTTCCATGTCAACACATCGGCTCTTACTTCTCCATATAGTTCAGGAGAGTTCAGGGCACCTGTCACTACAAAGTTCCCATCAATCAAGCC
>JAVCCX010000110.1 GCA_030765245.1 Candidatus Zophobacter franzmannii
CCTTAACCCAGTGATCTATACTAACAATAATATTTCTGGCATATCTATGAACTGGAGCATATGCTGGATGGTCCTCAGAATTAACTCCCTGCCATGTTACAGAATAGGCCCAGTCAGTGGCATTATCATCCCACCAGAAATCATCATTATTAAACCAGTCTGATTCTTTGAATTTCACAGGATCTAGAACTCCATTTGGAGCATCCTTACCTAAATCATCAATACATCCTTCTGTATGTATTATTGAGAAATCAGGATGTTTTGCATGAACTCTTTCAAAAACATTGTCATATACTTTGAAAGTACTTTCATACCAGTGAACAGCCACTCCATACACAAAGGATGAAGTTTCTTTGTCTGAGAAAATATAATCAGTCCAATGCTCAAGTCCATCTCTGTTTTGATCATAAACCAGCAGTTTTAATTTATTAAATCCATTTGCCTGAAGTTGAGGTCCCAAGTATTTCTTAACAAATACATTTTGAGTCTCTGGTGAGAAATGCATACTTTCCCATTGCCCATTATTACCATGTGGTTCATTGACAGGGGTTAATCCCCATATGTCAATCCCCTCTTCACGATAACTCTGAAGATACTTTATGATGTATTTTGCATAAGTCTCTTCATACCATGTTTTCAGAGTTCCACCGGTTCCCTGCCAATTGTTCTCCGGTCCTCCAGGAATATACCAATCTTCAATGTCCTTCATCCAATCAGGTGCTGTCCAAGCCGATGCAATGATTCTAAGATCTTTATCCTTCTGTTTCTGTTTAATAGAAATCGCTTCTTTTATCATTGGTAACAGGTCATAATTGTTATCAATTACTCCCGGATATCTGCTCTTATCGAATCCCTTATTATCTTCTTCGATTGAGAAGGACTGGAGGTCTTTATCATCCTTTACTGGAGCATATGAATATCTACCTTCAACACTAAAGTCACAAGCCCCTATATGTGTCCTGGTGAGTGTGAAGTCTGCTCCTGTTTCACCAAAGACATTCTTCATTACATCTTCCCGAAGCTTCCGATCAAGATGTGCAAGAACAAAAGCAGAAGATTCAGTGAAAGATGTTCCAATCCCATCCATGGCTTGCTTTCTGATTTCGGGGTGTATAGTTATAACATTCCCCAATCCTTTACCTTCAACGAATTCGACATTCGTTTGATTTTTAAGCTTATCACCTTCTGCTGATGTGATAATTATCTCTTTGGTAGTTGTTATTCGAAATTTATTATGCTTCATCATACCAGATATAACTGTTGCCTGTACCATTAACAGGATGATTGGAACGGTTTGAACTAACTTATACCGTCTCATCACAATTATTTGCTCCCCTCATCTGGATTTGTTTTATGACGTCTCATAAGCTTCTCCCTGATTTCATAAACTTTATTTTCGCTAAGTGTGTAAGTGAAGATTATCCACAAAGCGATACCTGAGGTTACGAATGGAATGATTACATCAAAAGCTCTGAGTTGAAGTAGTGTATTAGCAGGCTGATTAGCACCAAGGGCTTGATCAAAATTGACAAACTTTAGTAAAACACCGGTCATTAGTGCTGAGATTGACATACCAACCTTGACCATCCACCAATAAATTGCACCAAATACACCTTCGCGTCTCTTACTTGTTTCTAATTCATCCAAATCACAAACATCTGAAATCATAGAACCCATCAGAGTAAAGAGTGAACCGACTCCGAAAGCAACAAATGGAGCTGCAAATAAAAGCCAGTAAGGATGAGCAGGGTTATAACCGAACCATTTTATAGCATAACCGAGCATTGATACCGATATGGTAATCAGGAAAGTCTTTCGTTTCCCAATTTTGGTAGCAATCCAAGCTGTTAAGGGGATTACTGCAAGTGTTGCAAGAGATGTAATTGTGCCGAACCACCCCATCAATTTACCAGCACTGGAATTATTCCCGTGAAACAGATAGTAAATCATTACATAAATAGAGAAAGACACACCAAGCTGGAAACCATTAAAGACAAGGAAAGTAGCACCACAAAGCTTAACAAAAGGTTTGCATTTGAAAGTTGTTACGAGTCCACTAAAGAATTCCTTCATGTTTGCCCTGAATCCCTTGACGGCACTCTCAACAGGCTCATAAACTTTCTTTTCTTTAAGGAAGATTGCAGGTAAAACACCTAAAACAGCAACTAAGATACCAACACAGATTGCAAGAACTCTCGCCCCGTGGACAGTATTTCTAAACAGACTACTCGACATGATCGCATAGAACCAGGGAACACCCAACCAGACAAGCTGTCCTGCTGTATTTGCAAATGCATGTAAACGGGTTCTTTCATGATAGTCGTTAGTCATTTCATAGCCGAAAGCTACAAAAGGTGTTGCATAAAGTGTATATGCCAAGAAGAAGATGATAGACATTATCAGGAAGTAGATAAAATACTTTGTGAAGAAGCTATTCTGTTTGCGCAACTTGAAAGAGTGCATAGAAGCTATTCCTGCTCCACTAACTCCCTTTAGTTTAACTTCAATGTTCTTTATTGACTGAAGGTCTAATTGTTTATTACCATCGATCCCTTCTCTTTCTATCAGTTTCGCATCTGCGATTGACAATTTGTATAGGGATTGATTCTCTCCATCCATCATATCAGGTGTTACTGTTAAAGCAAATGCTTCACTCGATTCTGCACCATTGGCTTCATTAAAAACGACCTGCATGGTTTTATATTCAGGAAATTGTGCAGTTAACTCGATTTGAGGGAAACCCGATAAATCTGTAGCAAAGTTATCACCTTCAGACTTCAATTCAGGCCCATATACAACGTAGGAGACATCGTCTTGTGTGGAAGCATCGAAGCTCATATCAATACCGCCTGCTTCATTCTTCTCTACATCGACAACATCAGTTGCGATAATCTGATGAGGTTTAACTGGATCACTTCCAAGAATATCAATATATCCCGATGGCAATTGCCACATGATTGCAAAGATTAAACCTGCAAGTATAGCACCAGCAAAGATGAAAGGTCTTCTTCTCCCCCATCGAGTTCTGGTATTATCTGAAATATATCCGACCATCGGGTCTGAGACAGCATCAAAAATTCTTGGTATAGATCCAATCAGTCCAACTAGGATTACATCCATACCCAAACCAAGGTTAAGAATTACAACCATTGCCGGTAATGCTGCTGCCTGAAGATTATTTACAAGCATACCTACACCATAAGCTGATTTTTGCTTTAGTGAGATTCTGTCTTCTTTACGGGTTGCATGATGTTTACTCATTTAATCTCCTCTCTATTTTGTCAGGTATATGTTATCGAAGTATAAGTAACCAAATATCATTGTAGCTGTTCCATCTGTGGGATTCCAGAGTCCAAGATATTTTGTATTATTAAAATTAACTGAGGAGAATTCGCTTAAAGGAATCTCATACATTAACCAGTCACCAGATATTTGAGGAGTATATGAAGAGATATTGACCTCTGTTTGACCACCATTTGTATCTTCAAACTTAACCCCCAGACTGTTAACAGATGGCATTGCACTCTTGTTAAGAGAGAAGACTAAAGTCTCATATTCAGAAATGTTTTGCCCAGTTGATCCGAGATCAAAGGCTATACCTCCCCAATCATTTCCTAAGTCTGTAAAGTTAACTGAAAGTACATAGCTTCCATCTACAGGAGTTACATCAGTACTTTCAGCGTCAGGTTCACCTGAGTTACCACTCCAATCTGCACTGTTAATGATACTAACATAATCAAGAGTAGGGTCTATGTGAGTTTCACTATAAATACCTATTGTGTCCCCAGAGGAACCTGTTGAGGTAATGATTGCTGTATCTGTTAATGAACTTCCGTTTAGGTCATTATATGTAAGAGTTAGTTGATCACCTGCGCTAATTGCGATAGTATCAGTTGCATCCTCTGAAGCTCCAAAATTAAGATTTGCTGTACCATTTCCGGAATTGTATAATGAAACATCTATCTGAATAGTATCAGTTCCATTAGTTACTGAAACTGTGCGTGTTGAATTAAGAGCATTACTGTCCAGTAATGTAATAATAGCACCGGTTGCATCCTCTTGATAGCTATCAGCATCAAATTCTACATTACTATTCCCTGAACTCTCTTCCCAATATATATCATCAATTCCAAATTCGCATTGAGCACCACTCTCTTCTACAATAGCAAAAGCATAAGTTATCTGCGAAAGATTTACACTCCCGATTATATCAGCTATTGGAATTATTGCCTGCCCCCACTCGCCATCCCGTTCAAGTCCATATGTTGTCTGGTTAGCAGGGAAAAAGACATAGCTCTCATGACCACCGGAATCCTGAACTCCTATTTTGAAAGTGATACTAGCCGGTATATTAATCATGAATTTCAGATATCCACTTCCAAAACTGGATAAATCTACAGAACTGTTTGACATAACTCCGGCACCAAACCAACCGCTCCCGGTTGTTTCCCAGGATATAACGTTTTGACCTTCATAGGGTGACATAGATCCTGCTGAGAGAGTATTTTCCCAGACAAATATCTCAGCGTCTTCACCAATTGTAAAGCCATCTGTAATTGGAGTGTTGTCGGTAAATACTCCGAAAGTACCGAGTACTGGTCCTGCAGATTGGATGTTGGCTGTTGCTGTTTTTATGTTTGTTGAACTGTCTGTATAACTTGCTTCTAATGTTCCTCCGGCAACGATTTCTATAGTGTTACTCGCATCATCAGAAGATCCAAAATTTATACCTGAAGTGCCTTCACCACTAACATCCAGAGTCACATCAATATTGATTGTATCTGTGCCATTGCTTACTGATACACTTACTGTACTATTAGCAGCTCCTGTATCTATTACTGAAATCGCTGCTCCATTTTCATCTTCATTGTATGAGGATTTGTCGAAACTTAGACTACTAAAGGTTGAACCACCACCATTAAAATAAATATCATCTACAGCAAATTGGCACTGAATTCCAACTTCTTCTTTAATCATAAAGCTGTAGCTCACAAGTTCAAGATTAACTCCTTCAGCCAA
>JAVCCX010000132.1 GCA_030765245.1 Candidatus Zophobacter franzmannii
ATTTTGGAAGTAGTTTACCACTTCCTACGGACCCTGAAGTTGATAATCAAACTGAGACAACCTTCACGCCTGCTAATTTAGAGTTAAATACCTTATATTATTGGCGCATTGATGCTTATGACGGAAAAAGGAAGACTCCAGGATATACTTGGTCATTTACAACAGAGTCACCCGATAACACCCCACCGACTGTAACAATAACTCAGCCCGTTGATGGTGATGAGATTATCATTGGGAATACTGTAACTATCACTATTAATTCAGATGATAACAAGGGTGTTACTAAGGTTGAAATTTGTGTTAATGATACTTTAAAAACTACACTTACAGCTGTTCCTTATACCTATAATTGGGGTACCAACGGGCACGAAGCCGGAGAATATTCTATGGTTGCAAAGGCATATGATAAAGCAGGAAACGACAAAAACAGTGAAGCTGTGAATGTTACATTACTTCTCCCAGATAATACACCACCAACTGTATCAATAGCTCAACCCGTAGATGGGAATGAGATTATTATTGGGAATACTGTAACTATCACGATTAATGCAGATGACAACAAAGGTGTTACAAAAGTTGAAGTTTGTATTAATGATAGTTTAAAAGCTACAATCACGTCTGAGCCTTATACTTACAATTGGGGAACAAGCGGGTATGAAGCCGGAGCATATGCTATTGTTGCAAAAGCTTTTGATAAAGCAGGTAACTACAAGAATAGTGAACCTGTGAATGTTGGATTGCTTCGTCCGAATACTCCTCCTGCGGTACCATTTAATCCTTTCCCTGCAAACGAAGCAACTAACGTGAGTACTCTACCAACTCTTTCATGGGAGTGCATTGACCCAGAAGGTGATGTATTAGTTTATGATGTATATTTTGGAAATAGTTCAGTTTTACCTAATGAACCAGAGGTTGATAATCAAACTGGAACAACCTTCACACCTAATAAGTTAGAATTTGACACTGAATATTATTGGAGAATCGATGCTTATGATGGTCTAGTTAAAACTGTGGGCACAAGATGGTCATTCAGAACAAATTTAGATGAGAATGCTCCACCAAATATACCTGATTATCCAACACCAGCAGATGCAGAAATGGGTGTTACCCCAGCTCCAAGATTAACATGGGATTGCACAGACCCCGATGGTACAGGTCTTGTTTATGATATTTATTTTGGGGTGGAAGCTGACCCACCTCTTGTTGAAGATATAGTTATTTATGATGAATACCAGACCGGTCAGCTTGAGTTTGGGACTATGTATTATTGGAGAATTGTCGCTAGTGATGGGATCAATCAGACCTCCGGTCCTGTTTGGTCATTTAAAACCAACTCAAGACCTCCAGAGCCAAGTAATCCATCACCTGCAGATTTAGCAGTTGGAATAGAAAACAGCGTAATACTCACATGGGATTGCCCGGATGCAGATGGAGACACCCTTAGATATGCTGTCTATTTTAGCACCAATACCAATCCTCTTTTGGTAAGTGCTAATCAATTAGTAAATACATGGGAAGTTAATAATTTAGCATCTGCGACTACATACTATTGGAAGATTATCGCTGGGGATGCATTCTCATCTACAGAAGGTGATGTGTGGAGCTTTACAACTAACACTGCACCGGATATGCCATCTCGACCATTCCCTGCTCATCAGCAGGAGTTTGTACCTGTGAATATAGAGCTATCCTGGTACTGTATTGACCAGGATGGAGACCCTCTAACTTATGATGTATATTTAGGTGCAGGTACATTACAGCTTGTAGCCGAAGGCATAACAGAACAAACTTATTTAGCTGAAAACCTTACATATGATATGACATATAATTGGAGAATTAAAGCTACTGATGGCAGTGTAATAAAAAGTGGTCCTATCTGGTCCTTTGATACCCTTGAGGCACCTAACGAACCACCATATATGCCTGTTGTTTCTCATCCACTTGATGGAGAAGAGAACCTTCCGACCAATACATACTTAAGTTGGAATTGTGATGATCCAAATACAGGACAGCCATTAATGTATGACATGTACTTTGGGACATCTTCAACTCCACCATTAGTAATGGAAAACATTTCAGATACTCTTTATACTACTCCAACCTTAGAAACTTCAACTCAGTATTACTGGAAAGTTGTAGCTAAAGATGGTGAATTTGAAACAAGTGGCGATGTAAATGGCTTCACTACGGGTATCACTGCCGGTGAATGGAACCTAAATATTGTTGGTCAGGTTTCCGTACCTTATGGAATCTATGGAGTTGATTATCAGGATGGCTTTATCTACGGTGCTGACCGTGGAACCGGTGTCATGATTATAAATGTTACTAATCCAAATAGCCCATATATAAATGGTTCCTTAAATACACCTAATTTCTGTTACGATGTAGCATTCAATAATGGAATTGCTTACTCAGTAGATCTTGAGTGGGGAATGCAAATTAGTGATGTTAGCAATCCAATCATACCTCAGTATCTCGGTTATGGAAATACCCCGGGTAATTCAGAAGGTATCTGGGTCGATGATAACTACGCTTATGTTGCTGACACAAATATGGGTCTTCAGATATTTGATATTTCAGACTCAGCAAATCCTGTGATTGTTGGTACTTTTGATACTGACGGTTCAGCTCATCAGGTTGAAGTTGTTGGAAATTATGCATTTGTTGCAGATCAGGAAAATGGTGTTGTTGTAATTGATGTTTCTGATGTAACAAGTCCTGCATTAGCAACTACAATTGCTGTAGCTACCCAAGCTGTTGATGTGTATGCATTAGATGGTATACTTTATATATCTTGTGGAGATGAATTAAAACTCTACGATATCAGTAACCCTGCATCACCTTCACCATTGGGTACATGCCCAATAGCAGGTTATGCTCAAAGCTGTTATGTTAAAGAAAGTATCGCTGTAGTAGCTGCCGGTGATGGCGGTGTTGCTATAGTTGATGTTTCAAATCCAAGTAATCCATTAGTAATGAGACAGACAACTGGTCAGGCTGACCAGGCTAATTCTGTAAAAGATGTAAGGTATGATGATAATTATATCTATATCTCAAATGGAGAGTCAGGATTATTAGTTATGAGAATGTTTGATTAAATAAATGAAGCTATAATAGATGGGGTACCTCAATTGGTACCCCTCTTTTTAGAAAGATTATAAGGGATATAACCTTCAAATAGTGAAATTTAGCATCATCCATGGAAGTCAATACTTAATATTTTGATTGACAATTTTTTTCAAAGTAACTTTTGTAGGGAATGTTATTCGAAACTCATAAAGGAGGATACATATGAAAGGAATTAAAATTCTATTAATTGGTCTTATCTTACTCGCATTATTGCTTGTAGGTTGTGGTGGTGCTAAAGCTTCCGGTGGAAATGACGGTCATAAGAGGGTTTACACTCCGGATTGGTGGGAAAGCCAAGATCCAGGTTCAGACTATCTCTATTTTTATGGCGCAGCCACAAAAGTTAGTGAGAAAGTAGCTCGTTCATCTGCTAAGACAGAAGCCTTTAGTAATGCTTCACAGTATGTAAAAGCTTATGTTAAAGATATGATGAGTGATTTTGTTCAGGAATCAGGTAGTGAAAACCCACGCGTATTAGAATTCACAGAAAGAGTCACAAAAGTTGTTTCTGATGCAAAATTCTCTAATGCTGTTCCAACCAAAAGTGAAGTTATAATGGTTAACATCAATGGTTCAGACAAGTATAAAGTTTTTGCTCAGTTAGCAGTACCAAAAGATACTGTAAACAAAGAAATGTCCGGTGTAATCAACAACGAAGAAGCTATGTATAATGAGTTCAAAGCAACTCAAGCTTTTGAGAAGTTAGACGCCGAACTTTCAGGAAATTAAATTTAGAGTCGGATAACTATCCAGCCCTTTCCGACAGGAAAGGGCTTTCTTTTTTTGTTCTACAAAGGGGTTATAATATGGCAAACAGACTTTTCAATTACCTATTAGTTATTATTCTTGTTCTAATCAGTTTTGTAATCGGGTTTAATACCGGTAAAATTGGCAATTCTAAGCAAGTAAATGCGAATCCGACATGGTGGATGAGTGAATCAGTAGATGACGCTGTAAGCTACTTCTATGGGACAGCCTCGGCAGTATCAGAAGATATTGCTCTCTACAGAGCAGAAGTCAGAGCTATTGGAGCTGTTATTGATTCAATAAACAGTCAGCTTGGAAGTGATGAAGAAACAACAAGTTATTCTCAGAAAATCATTGTTTCTAAGATGAGAAGGGTAAAATCTTTGCTTATAGAGTTACCTGCAAAAGGAATCTATAAGGCTTATGTACAGGTTGAGATTCCGGTGGAAGTTCTCGAGAAACTCACTGACAAAGGTGTTGAAGAGAATTACTAGTTAAGTCTTAGAACCTCTTGTTGCTGGTTCCAACTAACTTTACAGAACACTTTGTACTGCTGAAGACCTACTGCATCTGAGGAGGGGATGACAAACAACTTTTCTAATTTCACATTCTTGATGATGATATCTGATTCAATTGATGTAGCGTTCCTTACTAAGTAGTCTGTATTCTCATGAATAAGTGATTCAACATCAGTTGAGATATATCGACTAAATTTGAAAATAGCATCCAGGTATGCTTTCTCAAAAGCACCCCAAATTGTATGACTACGTCCTTGACCATAGGTTGTTACTTCACTTCCTTCAATAATAATCTTCTCTTTGTCATCAAACCAGGGTGGTAAATCATTCTCGGTTACAGTCTCTTTGCCAAATGGTACTTCAAGTTTACTTGCTGAAAAAAGACCTATGAAGTCTCCTCGAATGTTCACACTATCCAGCAATTCTATAGAGTTTAAAATCTCTTGATATCGGAGTGTATCTACTATTTCAGTGAATTGGAATTCCATTCGATTAAGCCTTAAACCAAGACGATCTCTCTCATTGTCATACTCACAAAAATTGCATATGATATGCCCGGCTTCAAATAGAGCAATCTGTGTTGCTGCCTTTTCCTTAGCCATCTCTTCAGTGTAACCTACACCAATACCTGTTGTAGGGGCTTGAGGGATATTATAAAACCAGAGAGGAATATCTGCCGATAACACTTTGCGTGTTTTGTGACTAGTAACTTTCTGTTTAGAGTTCCCAGCACAACCAGCTAAAATCAATAGGGTCAAAGTAGCAATAATAAGTATCTTTTTCATATTTCCTCTATATTTCAATAAGTCTTTTTAATGTATGTATTCAGGAGAAGGTTCTAAGCCGAATTCTGTATCACTACTAAAAATAGTGCTAATGTCTATTCATCTACATCGGACATTACTGCGTTCATAAGAACTCCTTCTTAGGGACCGATTTAAGCTGCCTACCCGAGAGTTTAACGCAACGAACCGCCACGCACCTGTAAAACAAATTTCTCCCCTATTTGGCATTGCACCGGATAAGGCTTTCCCGTCATACTCTGTCACCAGAATACCCGGTGGTCTCTTACACCACCATTTCACCCTTACCGAAAAGCCTAAGCGAATCGGCGGTTTGTTTCTGTGGAGCTATCTCCCCGTTGCCGGGACTTTCGGTTAGAAAGTATCCTGTCCTACGGTGTTCGGACTTTCCTCCTGTTACCAGGCAGACATTTAACCCTCTCCCAATACTTAATCAAAGTTAATTATTCACTAACAAGAGTCAAGAGGTTTTGGAAACCTGAACTATCTATACTTAGCAATAAATGCTGAGACATTCTTAAAAGGTAATGAGAGACTTTGAGTCGTAATCAATCTATCTAAGTATTTGTTTTCAGGTTTGGTGGTACAAATAGTCTCCGGAGGGACTTGAAAGCCTTTACCAATGAGCTTTAGAATAGCCTCTTTCTTAGACCATACATCATACAAGTCAGATTGTGATGGATTAATCCCCAAATCATCTAACTCCTCAGGGTGCAGGAATAATTCCATTTCATCCATTGTAATGTTACTATGCTTCTCAATATCAATCCCAATTTCGGACTTCGATGTAGCAACTAAGATATACGGATATGAATATGAGATACTAAAGAAGAATCTCTTTTGAGGATCGAAGGGCTTACCATATTTATTATGCTGAATATTGGATACATCTGTATGACTAAACCCCGTCTCTATTAGCATTTCAGTTAATGTATACCAACCCCGATAATGCATCTGTCTGAGAGTTGAAGTTCGATACTTCTCAATTTGAGTTTGCTTCTTCTTTGGTAATATTCTTAATAGTCCATTCGGGACATCTTCCTCGACTTCTTTTATGTTTAACCACTTTAAAAGCATAACTCAAACCTATTTTGTTTTCAAAAAAGGCAAACCATGGATAAAGGGTTTGCCTTCAAATGATTTGTTATTTATTCGAATATATTTACAAGGTTCTTGAAAATATCTTTCTCTTCTTGAATCTTTGCACTGTTACCAAATGTACAGATGATATTATCTTTTACAACGGCATCAATGATGTCACCACAAGCATTGATATCACTTACTTTAGTATCAATTAACTCTTCTCTCTCACGCTGAACAATCTCTTCAGTTACTCCAGAGAGATAGCGACTCATGGATATCCCACCTACCTGAGCAGGAGTTATTGGATTATCCAATGGACTAACAGCACCAATGATGTATTTAGCAAGGTCACGGTCAGAACACTTGAAGTTGCGTAAGAACTCACCACAACCTTTATAAACATCATATGTTTTACCAAGATTTGGATCACGGTAAGATGCAAAGTTAATGGTTCCTGTTCTGTCAATTGAGAACATAGCACCATAAGCACCACCCTGAACGCGAATCTGGTTGTATAAGAACTCGTTGCGTAAAACATTGCTCATAACATTCATACACCCACAATGCTTATAACCTTTATCTTTTAAGTTACCATATAATCCAGCATATTGAACATTGGTTGGAGCCATCAAACCTTCATTCTTGATATCTTGTTTGAACTCTAAGTCTTGAACAGGAGATACATCAGTATAAAGGGTCTGAACCATTGCTGGAATACTTTTTTCAACTAATGGAAGATCGGCTTCATCACATGTAACACTAACAATGAGATTGTTTGCATTGAACACTTTATGCATCATTACATTAAGCTTTTCGACTATTTTCTCATAGTTCTCATCGAAGTTATTCTCCAGATTTGTAATAAATCTGTAATAATCAAGACCAGAGTAAATCTCCTGGAGATGGCTCATTGGATTGTGATAGCTTGCAGCTCTTGTTAGAGCAGTAGCATGTCCGGCAGACATCATTCTCATCTCTTTACGAGATTTGCTTTCCATGATAATCTGCTGAAGTCTCTCTTTATTAGTGAAGATAGTATCCTGGATAATAGTCTTCTGAAGTTTTAATAACTCAGGGAGTTTTTCCTTAGTAGCCTTAGAATCCATAACACAATACATACTGAAGTTATCTGTATTATTAACATCTCTCAAGAACTGAGCACCGGCATAGATGCCACC
>JAVCCX010000281.1 GCA_030765245.1 Candidatus Zophobacter franzmannii
CAGAGACCATCTACTGTGAGTTTGAGAAGGAGATTAACCTGACTAAAGCTGAAGAAGTACTTAATAATATGGAATCAGTTGTTTATTTGAAAGAAGATATTATTACACCTTTAGAACTTGATAAAGCTAATGATAGCTATGTCTGCCGTCTCCGATATGGAGTTGATAAGCACTCACTGAACTTCTGGAATGTCGGAGATAACATTCGTATTGGAGCTGCTGTGAACGCAGTTAGAATATTGAAGAAAATGCAAGATGCAAAATGAAAGATGCAAGATGCAAAAATAAATTCCCACCTTTGGAATGGTTGAACGATAGTGAGACCTTGCAAATGGTGGGAAATGATGAAGAGAGAATGACCAGCTTCTTCACCATTTCGAAGGTCTAAGGACCATTCGCAAGGTAAAGGGATAAGTTTGAGAATAGGAGAATAAATGGATTTAGTAAAAGTAAGACAAGACCTGCACAGAATACCGGAGTTAGCATTTAATGAATATAAGACTACTGACTATATATACAATCTACTCAAGGATTATAGCGATTTAGAACTAATCAAAGTAAACCCTACCGGATTGATAGCAGTCTATAAAGGTGGAACAGGTGATTATGTCCTCTTTAGATCTGATATTGATGCTCTTCCACTCAAAGAACAGACAGATTGCAATTTCCATTCAGAACATGAAGGTACTATGCATGCCTGCGGTCATGACATTCACATGACAGTTTTACTCGGGTTTATCCATGAAGTTTGCACTACCAAGCCTAAGAAGAACCTCCTATTTCTTTTCCAACCTGCAGAAGAGGGGAAGGGAGGAGCTGAGCATATATTGAGAAGCAAAGTATTAGACCAATGGCCGATAAAAACGGCTCTTGCTCTGCACTGTAGTCCTGATTATCATGTCGGCGAAGTAGCTACTAAAGGCGGAATCTTCTTCGGTATTCCTGAGGAGTTCATTGTTGAATTCCATGGAAGGAATGCACATGCGGCTTTCCCACACAAAGGAATAGATGCTATCTATGCCGGTGTTCAGTTCTATAACTTGATGCAATCCCAAATCACTAAGCGTTTTAGCTCTACTGATCCTGTTATCTTCCACATTGGTAAGTTCGAAGGGGGAGATGCTGAGAATATACTCGCAAGTAAATGTCTGCTTCAGGGAACCCATAGAACACTCACTCCTGAGAATCATCGCGCAATGAACGAATTGATTCTTTCAACCGGAAAAGCAGTGGCTGCTGTCACAGGTGCTGAGTTTAAATTCAGAGAAGTCTCTGTGTATGAAGCTGTAAATAATGACCAATTTGTGTACAACAATTTTAAAAAGACAATAGAGAACCTGGATGATATAAAGTTTATAGAAGCAGAATCTGTAATGACAGGTGAGGATTTCGGATTCTTTACCACTCTGTATCCTTCACTTCTTTTCTGGCTGGGAACAGGTCTCTCAGAGCATGGATTGCATTCTCCTTACTATTTACCTGATCAGGAAGCAGTAGAGACTGGGATTAGAGTGTATATGGCGTTGTTGGAGAGGATGTAAGGAAAAGACATACACGGACTTACTAGGACAAGCGCAGACCTATGGAAATATAACTAATGTACTCCGTTGTATTTTATTAAGCTCATAACCAATCCTTACAATCTCTTATCACTTTATATTTGACATAATTACCCATCTCAAGGAAATGAGCAAAACTAAATAAAACCTTAGGAGCTTGAGATGAAAATCCTTGTACTGAATTGTGGTAGTTCATCAATTAAATATCAGTTTATTAACATGGAAACTGAAGAAGTCCTTGTTGAGGGTGTAGCAGAAAGAATTTCTGAACCTATTGCCCGCTTTACATATAAGAGTAAGAAATACACTGTTAAGAAGCAGGAAATGATACTTCGTGATCATGAAGAGGGTCTTAAGCACATTATCGATACTCTTATGGACAAAGAGAACGGTGTTATATCTAAAGCTTCTGAAATCAGTGCTGTTGGACATCGTCTTGTACATGCAGGAGAGCATTACACTGATACGGTTATTGTTAATGATCATGTTATTGAAGTAATGACTGATTGTATCCCACTTGCTCCACTTCATAATCCTGCGAATATCAAGGGTGTTGAATCTGTAACTAAAGAGTTACCGGGTGTGCCACAGGCAGGTGTATTTGATACTGCTTATCACCAAACTATGCCAAAGAAGGCTTATCTGTATCCACTTCCTTTAGATTATTATACAGACAAGAAGATTCGTCGATATGGTTTCCACGGAACTTCACATAAATTTGTAAGTCACTTGGCTGCAGAATATCTTGGAAAAGATATTAAAGACCTTAAGATCATCACTGCTCATATCGGTAATGGTGCATCAATCACTGCTATCGACGGTGGACACTCAGTAGATACTTCGATGGGCTTCACTCCACTTGAAGGTCTGATGATGGGTACTCGTTGTGGTGACCTTGATCCTTCTATCCCTATTTACATGCAGAAGACTCTTGGTCTTTCTGTTGATGAGACTAATGATATTCTCAACAAGAAGAGCGGAATGATTGGTCTTTCAGGGATCTCTAATGATATGCTTGATATAGAGAACAAGATTCTCAAAGAGAATGATGAAGATGCTATCACTGCACATGAAGTTTATGCTTATAGAATCAAGAAATATATTGGTGCTTATACAGCTGCAATGAACGGTCTTGATGTTCTTATCTTTACTGGTGGTGTCGGTGAAAATATGCCTATCTTACGCGAACTTGTTTGCCGTGATATGGACTATCTTGGAATCAAACTTGATGAGAAAGAGAATGCCCAGTTCAAGGGTGGAATCATTGACCTTACTCACAAAGATTCAAAAGTGAAAGTCCTCAAAGTTCAAACAAATGAGGAACTTGCAATTGCACTTGAAACAAAAAGAATCCT
Organism: Candidatus Zophobacter franzmannii; assembly: GCA_030765245.1. Taxonomy (GTDB): domain Bacteria; phylum Cloacimonadota; class Cloacimonadia; order Cloacimonadales; family JAFGVF01; genus Zophobacter; species Zophobacter franzmannii. The sequence continues at coordinate 2,915 of JAVCCX010000281.1, forward strand.
CTTCGACGAAAAGAAATAGTAACAGATTAATAAATAGTATAAAGCCCGTCAAACGACGGGCTTTTTTAAAAAGATGAGATGAATAGAATTCATTATATTGGGATTTACTTAGTTAATTAACTCGGTGATAAAATATTTATCACTTGACATGTAAGTGTTTAAGTAATAATATTAACACATCATAAATGGATGTCCAGACAACTCAGACTTCCCCTGATTCTTTAAATTGGGTAAATGACTCGAGACAAACCAGCACTTATCATCCTAATGATACATCAACAGGCCAGTCTTTCATTGATAATGTTTCATTGTATCTCCCAAGATTGTTTCTTATGAATGGAGGTATGCAATTTGCTATGCTCAATACCGTATATGAAGAAGAATGGGATTCTGGTGCTTGGGTGGGTGATTACATGGACACATATACATATGATGCTGAAGATAATCTAACCGAAGAGATTTCTGAAACCTTGGACACTGGGACTTGGATGAGCGAATGGCGTATGGAGTATCTCTATGATATAGATGGTAATTGTTCTCAAACTATCGAATATGATTTCAATAATATAGAATGGGAGCCTTATGAACGAATAAGCTACACATGGTCCGACAATGTCGCCAATGATGAAGAGGTACAACCAGTGAGAACAGGCTGTCTTGCTGTATTCCCATCACCATTCACCAATCAAGTTCAGATTAAATCAGATTTTGTAGATGTAAATCATATTGAATACAAAGTCTATAATGTGAAGGGACAAGTAGTAAGAACGCTTGAGAGTATTAACAATCAGGAAGTAACTTGGGATGGTAAAGATGAAAGAGGAAACTCAACTTCCTCCGGTATCTATCTTATCAGAGCGACCGCAGGAGATAATACTGCAACAACCAAAACACTTAAACTGAAATAAACTGTTATTTAATTGTAAAGGGACCGAGTAATCGGTCCCTATTTCTATAGTTACTTAAGTTTCTAAAACTCATTACTACACTCTATTTTAGCATCTTTTCAATACTTGTTGCTATTGCATCCGTATAGTATGTAGGGCCGTATAGATGAGAGTTTAGAATCTCCATAAACTCTTTTGGCTGATTAGCGTTGTCATATAGTTTCTGACCCATTTTAAAGGGGATAATACTATCTTCGGTACTATGAATTATTAAAACTGGTTTATGGATATCTCGAACAGCCTTATAAGCACAATGAGGTTCTCGCACAAATATTCTGCCCAGAATACCGGCAACTTCTGCTGAAATATCTTTAGGAGATGAGAATGCCCCTTCAGTGACAATTCCATCAATATCACCTTGTCTTTTTGAGCCAACTATGTATGCTAAATGGCCACCATATGACTGCCCATAAATAACTAGTTTTGTGTTCTTAACATCTTTTCTGGCCATGATGTAATCAAGTGCAGACAATCCATCCTTCAACACATTCTTTCGTGTTGCTTTACCGGAAGAAAATCCAAAACCACTGTAATCAAATAAGAAAACTTTGAAACCCTGTTCCACAAGGGGAGTCATGAGCTCATATTGAGTTGGAAGAGAGCCTGCGTTACCGTGAAAGTGGAGCAGGGTTGTGCTTGGTTTGCCCTTAGTTGGAGTTATTAACCAACCATTCAGATTGTTACCGCTTGTACTCTGAAAGAAGACACTTTCAATTGTATAAATATCGCTTTGTATAGAGGGTTGCTTATTCTCACCTGAGAAGTTGATTGTCGTGCTACCTGTCCTTGTTATGAAGGTGATTCCTTTTGCCTCAAGCGAGATACTTGTAGGGCGTAGGAATTGTGAATCGAGATTGCAGGATGCGAGAATTAAAGCGGAAAGTAGAACAATGAAGATTCTTATACTATAGTGCATAATTATTCCTTTTATCAGTGAAACATAGTCGGATAAAACAACAGGGACTGGATAACCAGCCCCTGTCACTATATTTGTTTAATATTATTCTACGCTGAATACTGAATCATCAATCTCAGGATTCCACTTGATGTCTGTAATCTCAGTTTCCTGAACCTTAACACCCTCTATGGTAAATGTCTCATCCTTAGTCTGGATAGTTCCATTTGGAGTAGTTTGTAGTTCTTTAAACCAAGTTACAACTTCCATATCAACACCCATGAGTGCAAGTTTACCTTTCAACTCATTGTTTTGGTCAAGAAGTAACCAAAACTCTCTTTCACCACGGCGGAGTCCAAGAACTTTGAATGTATCGCCATTGAATTCTTGTTCACCGAAGTCATATGGTTGATACTGATCTCTGTATTTTGAAACCCAAAGCAGATTCTCATAGCTTTGTTCAAACTGATCGCGGACTTGTGACTTTTGAAGAGGCATACTCTGTCCCATTACCTTCTGAACACCTTGTTCGCCATTGAAGATCATCTCAAGAGCCATTCCTTCCATCTCAATAGTTCTCACTATTTTATCAGGATAACGAGTGGTAAGCTTGTAATCCATGTTACGGCTATTCTCACCATCGAATTGTGTAAAAGTACCTTCTATCGTGGTAGTGTTAAGGTTCCTTGCATCTCCCATCTTTGAAAGGATATCAGCAAATAGGGGAATACCTGCTGAGAACATTTCTTCACTAACTTCTTTCAAGGAACTTGTAGCTTCAGGAATTGTTATATCGATAGTATTCACTTCACCATATTTGCTTAGAGGAGCGTCAAATTCTGCGCCATTACCAAGGATAACCATAGAGAATTTGTCAGGATGAAGGTATTGTTTTGCAACACGCTCAACATCTTCCTTAGTAACTTTCTCAACACCGGCTTTAATCTGCTGCATGAAATCAGTTGGATATCCAAAGAGATCAAGTGTTCTCATTGTTCCAACAACAGCGCTCTTCTTCTCATATTTGAAGACATAAGAGTTCAGGAAGCTTTCCTTAGCTTGATAAATCTCTAAGTCAGTTACAGGAGTTGATTGCATTCTCTCAACTTCAGCAATAAGAGCATCGATAGCGAGAGTAGTCTTTTCTGTCTTAGTCTGAGACATAACATAGAATATCCCGGGGATTTCATAGTTAGTACTGTAGTAAGCACCTGGAGAGTATGCAAGTCCCATCTCTGTTCTAACTTTCTTAAAGATACGGCTATTGAACCCACCACCAAGGATCTGATTCATAACAATCATTGGGAAGTAATCAGGGTTATCTTTAGTAAATTCGGTCATGTGACCAAGAAGAATCCAGGACTGGGTTGCATCCGGTCTATCGATATAGTTAACAGAGCTTTCCATTACAACAGGAACTTCCGGTAATTCAAGAACTGCAATATAGTCTGGTGGATTCCAACCGCCAAACATCTCTTCGAACTTCGCAACCATCTTATCTTTCTCAAAATCACCAACTATGCTAACATAGATGCGGGAAGGATGGACAAGATAGGTATAGAATTTAAGTAAATCTATTCTTTCAAGGGCATTCAAATCATCATATTCAAGAGTACTGGCATAAGGGCTATCTGCACCATAAATGAGCTTTTGGAACTCTTTAAAGACAACATCGCTATCGTCATCATTACGACGGGAGATAGACTCTCGCTGTTGCATCTTAAGGATCTCCATCTCTTCTTCATCAAAGACAGGATTGAGTAGGACATCTTTGAGGATATCAAGAGCAAGTTCTTCAGTATCTTTCAAATAGCTTATTCCATAATTACCTGTTCTTGCTGAGAAAGAAGAGTTTAAGCTGATTGCATTAAGATCAAGGATCTTCTTTAACTCGTCAGCAGGATAATTAGCAGAACCACCTTGGCTAAGCATATCACCAACCATCTCTGAAAGTCCGTGCCTGCTCTCAGGATCATAAACTGAACCACCGTCAAACATCATACTGATGCTGACAGTTGGGTAGTCATGGTCTTCACTCAGGAACAGTTTCATACCATTGTTAAGCTCAACAGTCTCCACCACAGGAATGGTGAAGTCACGAAGAGGTTTAAAAGTCATCTTGCGTACATCATTTGATGCACATCCGACCAAAAGGAGCAGGGTTACTGTTACTAATAATATCAATCTCTTCATTCTATTCTCCCTTTGGAACTAATTTACCGATTGTACGGTTTTCTGGAACGAGGTAGGTATTAGCTACACGCTGAATGTCCTCTTTGGTCAGGCTTTCAATCTCATCAATTGAGGAGAAAAGGTCTTCATATCCACCGTTATAGGCCTCAGCCATTGCAAGTTGCATTGGGAGATACTGCCCACTGTCAAGTTGGCTTAAGTATTGTCTTAAAAAGCCTTTTCTGTAAGCTGTAAACTCTTCATCAGTGATACCTGCATCTTTAATTCTAGCTAACTCTTCGTCGATTGCGACAATATTCTCATCAAAGGTAGATGTTTGAGCAGGAATAGAACCTATTAAGAAGAGGTTCGGGTAGGTTGTACCGGGATAGCCTACAAAACTAAAGCCGTACATTGCTATCTTATCTGTCTCAACCATTCTGGTATAAAGACGAGAGGTTTGTTTCTGACCTAAGATTGAAGCAAGAGCACTAAGTGCCTTGAAGTCAGCACTGTTTTCTTCAGGTGTATGATACCCAATAAAGAGGAAAGGCTGAGCAGTAGCTTCAAGCACAAACTCTTTTTCTTCAGTCTGCGGTGGTTCCACAACAGGCATTAGAGGTGCTTTTTCTCCGGCTGGAATCTTGGCGAAATATTTTGCAGCATACTCTTTAACTTCTTCTAAATAGACATCACCATAGACTGCAAAAACGAGGTTCTTAGCACCATAATAGGTTTTGAAGAATTTGGTAACATCTGCACGGGTAATATTTTCAATATCTTCTGCTGATCCAATGACTGGGATTTTATAAGGGTGTTTTTCGAAGGCGGTATCAGCCAATTTAGCCATCAATTTCCCACTAGGGTCATTTTCAAGTGTCAAGCGACGCTCTTCAAGAATCACCTTTCTTTCTCTATAAAACTCTCTGAAGACAGGGTGTGTAAACCTATCAGCCTCCATTGCCATCCAAAGTTCAAGCTTATTAGAAGGAACACTTACCTGATAAACTGTGAAGTCCTGGCTAGTACCGGCATTGAGACCAGTTCCGCCACGCTCTTCGAGAATTGTGGTGAATTCATTCTGAACTACATACTTAGAGGCTTCGTCAACCTTAGCGTCAAGTTTGGCTTGAAGAGTAGCAAGTCGCTCTTCGTCAGCTTTCTCACCTTTTTCTCTTTCAGCAATTATACGGTTAAAGATAGCATCAGATTCAGCAATTACCTTCTGTTCTTTCTTAATATTGGTTGTTCCGATAGATTCGGTGCCTTTAAAAGCTAGATGCTCCAAGAAGTGAGCAATCCCTGATTTACCTGGTTCTTCATTAGAAGCCCCAACACGAGCTAAAGTTATGCAATGTGTAACAGGTACATCATGATTCTCAAGCACTAAAACGGTTGCTCCATTTGGAAGCACAAACTTCTCCACCTGATCCTTCATCTTCTCAAACTCGTAAGCTGAAATAGGTAAAAGAATTAGTGTAAGTAAAACAATCACTAATAGTTTACGCATATATCCTCCACTTTATTTTATTTGCGTCATAAAATTCACAGCACTTTATAATGCAAGCAAAAAATGTCTTAAAAAGGCTTCATTACAAATGATAATTATTATAGAGTAAATTGTTACATTTTATTAGGGTTATTTATGGGGTTTTTCTAGGGCATTTCAGCTGGAATACCGGTAGAGATAAAGAGTGCAAAACATGGATAATTCGATAGAAATTCGGCAATTATTTGTTATTCTGGGAAGCGATGCTTTAGCTTCACCATTTTGCACATGTTTAAAAATACCTACTTCATTCTTAATCTACGACCCGATATGCGCGATGACAAGGAGGGGAGAAGGTGCTATCTGAGGATAAAAAGCATCTATAAGAGAAAAATATTGACTAATAAAGGGGGGAAAGGTTCTATCCCAAAACAGAATAAAACAATGAAAGGTGACATGATACAAGAATACAGACACAAGCCTAAAAAAGCACTCGGACAGCATTTTCTGACTGATCACAGTATAGTCAGGAGAATAGTTAGTGAAGCGGGAATTACTGAGGGTACGCATGTACTTGAAGTAGGACCGGGACACGGTATTTTGACAAAGGCACTACTTGATGTAGGAGCAATCGTAACTGCTGTTGAAATCGACAGAGATTTGATAGAACCATTGCAAAAGCGATTCGGAGATAGTATTCGACTTATCAAGAAGGATATTCTCCGCCTCAATTGGGATGATTTAGATATGCCTGAAGGTTCTGCAATTGTTGCAAATCTACCATTCCAGATAACATCTCCCTTTATTTTCAAAGCAATCGCATACCGACATCTCTTTCCTAATGTTACAGTTATGATTCAGAAAGAGGTTGCTGAGAGGATTATCTCAGGTCCCGGTACAAAAGCTTACGGGATCTTGAGTCTTAAGGCTCAATATTACTACAATACGAGCTATCTCTTTACTGTACCGCCTTATGTATTTTCACCCGCGCCCAAGGTTGAATCTGCGGTGATTAAGCTCGAGCCAAGACTTGATGCGCCTGTTTTAGATAACCCACAGCAGTTCTGGAATCTGGTAGAGGTTAGCTTCAGAAATAGGCGTAAGATGCTGAGAGTGAACCTTAAAAGTATCCTTCCGAAAGAGAAGGTAGATATTTTAACCGAAACCGGTCCAATTGAGCTTACAAGGCGTGGAGAGACCCTGAATGAAGAAGAGTTTTTGCTTCTCTATTCTGCTGTTGCTGCTTTGTTTTAGTAGTACACTGCTTGCTCAGAATCTCCTTTCGTCAAGGTTCACTAGCTTTGACCAGGATACTCTCTTACAAGCACGACTCTTATACAATCCAAACCTGAGTAATAGCTTTAGTTTCAAGTACTCTGCTGATACTGATTGGGGTCTGAATAGACGGATTAATCAAGAATTCAAGACTTCAACGCACAATTGGCAGACAACTAAATACTGGGGAAGGGTCGGGCATACCAACATTATCGATTATCGCAAGAGCGAATACAATAGCTCTACCAGCTCATCTGATAAGATTCTCACAGACTCAGGAAGTATAGGGCAGTTAGTGGCGTATTCTATATCTGATAGCCTTGTCCTGCGTGGAAGAATGAGCTATATCTATGCACGAGAAGAGCATACTGCAAGTAATAAAGAGTTTCTCAGTCAGGGAATTTCCAATAACGCTGAAGTAAACTTTAACTCCGGTTTGTGGGGTGGAAGGCTTAGTGCTCTCGGTGTGTACGATGATAAGTTTACTGACTCTAAGGAGTATCGGAAATTTATCTCTGACCTTGTCTGGAACTATACGGGTGAGTCTATATTCATTAAGGTTTGGGGGAACTATGTTCTCAATCGTGAGAAGATTATCGCTACTGATAACGAGAGTGAAGAGTACATCGTGGCTGACGATCAGACTACGGATAATCTAACGGTCGAAACCAATTACAGCGATACTTTTGGTGATTACATCCCATTTAGTTTTGAGAATAGCTTCCGTTCAAGTAGTTATCAGGTTGATAATAGCGTCCTTAAGAATAGCGATGATTGGATAAATGACTCGCGAATGACTGTCTCATTACCGTTTTCAGATACCTTCTCTCTAAACTCTGAGTTCTTTTACTCCTACTTCGATAAAAGCTATGAATCCGGATCCGGTAGCCGTACTGAAGAGACGAGAAGGGCACTCGGTGGTTTCACCTATAACTTCAGAGGTGCTGATAGTCTTGATGTGAACTATAGTCGTCAGCTTTTTCGTAGAAATTATCAGAACTCTGAGCAGGATGCTGATAAAGATAACATGATAGATTATTTCAATAGCGCATTGCGAATGTTTATTACAAAGGCTGTTTATACCGAACTCTTATTTGCCTGGAATCGACATGAGGAGATTTACATAAAGGGTACATTCTCCGGTAATAATAACACCAAGACTGTCTGGGATCTACAACCTAAAGTGAAGTTTATGCTTCATGATAAGTTAATGCTCAGTCAGGAGTATCAGCTTTATGCCAGTTATAAAGACTATATCTTTAGTGAAGAGAGTGGGTTTACTGATAGGTTCTATCGGAAATTCAAGGCTGAGTATGCACTTACCTGGAATAATCAACCCCTAATTACTCAGGATTCAGCATTTAGAAAATATGCACTTAGATTACCGATAAAGCAGGATTATTTCCAAACCGAAGTCCGCTATAGTTACGCTGAGAGTGAGGATGGAAGCAAGACTGATGACCATTATAGCATAACAGTGCGCAACCTTGATAACTCTCTCGAATGGGAGTTTAAAGGAAACTACAACGATGTTCTCACAACTCTGACCCCAAAATTCGAGTGGGGAGATGATGAGAAACTGGAAGTAACTCTCAGTAGTGTCGCTAATTTCGCCGAAAACTCCTATGTTAGACTCAGAGTCAATCCTGAGTTTGAAAAGGGTGATGAAAGTATCTGGGAGATGTTAGTAGAGCTTGAATACACTTTCTAAATCTTCTAATCACCTCTAGTCAGTCCAACATTATTCCCCTCCATTCCACCTTAACTCCTATTCAAATCAGTAAGCTAATAGTAATAATTCCGTAGCGAAGGAGATTAAATCTGTTTATGGTTGTAGGGAGATGGAAGAAGAGGATAAGCTATATCCTGATAAATATAGTTTGACACAGAGAGAAAAGGTAATTTTTTGTTAGATGAAATAAAGTATGCAGGAAAATACAGATGAAGAAAAAAAGCTTTAGTCCTTATTTATATATCTTACCGGCATTTATCATAATTCTCTTGTTCCGTTTTATACCGATTATACTCTCATTCTTTTTGAGTTTCTTTGATTGGAAAATTACGGGACCGGGTGGATTTATCGGGTTAGATAATTACGCACGATTAGTTACTGACAAGTACTTCTGGCAATCAATGCTAAACACCTTTTATGTGGTGATTTATGTGGTACCATTTAGTATTATACTGTCGCTCCTATTCGCTGTGATGCTGAATGGGATTAAGAAATTTGTCTCGTTCTTCCGAACGCTGTACTTCATCCCCTTTGTTACCTCGATGGTAGCAGTGTCCATTATCTGGAAGATTATCTTTAATCAACAGAGTGGGTTAGCAAACTACTTCTTTAAGATGGTAGGAATAGAGCCTTTGAAGTGGCTTGCGGAGCCAACCGGGATCTGGACAATGTTCATGAGTAACTTTAATATTGCTCTACCACATTGGATGGGTGGTCCTTCCTTAGCTCTCTTCTGTATCATTATTGTTTCAATCTGGAAGAGTGTTGGCTATAACACAATCATCTACCTTGCGGGTCTTCAAAACATAAGCAATGTGTACTATGAAGCTGCCGAAATAGATGGAGCAAGTAAGAAACGCCAATTCTTCAATATTACGCTTCCTCTTGTCTCTCCAACGACTTTCTATGTTATGATGATGACAACCATTACAACTTTCCAGACTTTCTCTCAGGTTTACCTGATGACTGGCCCTCCTATTGGTGGTCCACAGGGTACAACGAAACTGATTGTTTACTATATCTTCGAACAAGGTATTGATAAAAATGACTTTAGTTATGCAAGTGCTGTTGCGCTTGTACTGTTCTTGATAATCTTAGGTCTTACCCTTTTCCAGCGTAGTACTGAGAAAAAGGTACATTATTAAGGAGCACCAATGGAAAATAAGATAAAAAAACTAATCATATATACTATCTTAGCTATCTGTGGGCTGATGATGGTTGTTCCGTTTTTGTGGATGCTCACGACCTCACTTAAGTCGCAAACTGAAGTTAATAAAGGGAATGTAGGCTTTTTCTCTCTAGACCATTATACAGAATATAGCTCTCCTGATGGAAAGAAATATGCTGCAAAGATTGTTCATGAGAATGGGGAAGAGACTGTTGTTACTATCTTTGATAAGAGTGGGGACATCATTCTCCACGAACCTCAACCCATTACTATCCAGTTAGATGAGGATGGGATTAAGAAAGATTTTACCTTCACCTCAGGTGAATATCTTAAAGTAGATTCATCCAGAATTAAGACAGTTAAGAAGTTCAGACTCCATTGGGAAAACTATGTTAATGCCTACAAGAAGGTACCTTTCGGGCGTTACTTCCTAAATACAATCTTTATCGCTTTGACAACCCTTGTAGGAATAATCACTACTTCGGCACTTGCTGCATACGCTTTTGCAAGAATGAAGTTTGTTGGTAAAGACTTCCTTTTCTATCTCTTTATTAGTATGATGATGGTTCCTCAACCAATCTATCTGATACCATCATACTTAATCCTGAACTATATTGGCTGGATCGATACTTACTATGCGCTGATAGTTCCTTGGATGGCGAATATCTTTACTATATTCCTGTTTAGACAGCACTTTAAGACGCTACCTCAGGATCTCTTTGATGCAGCATCTATAGATGGTTGCAGTCGCTTTGGGATGCTTTGGCAGATAATATTACCATTGAGCAAACCGGTAATCGCTACAGCTTCCATCTTCTCTATCATTGGTAGTTGGAATAGTTTTATGTGGCCATTGGTAATGACTAATAGCCCTCAGTTGCGTGTATTGCAGGTGGGACTTAGTTACTTCTCACAAGAAGCAGCCTCTCAGACATCACTGTTAATGGCAGCTTCAACCTTTAGTGTATTGCCACTCTTGATACTTTTCCTGATAGCTCAGAAGAATATTATTGCAAGCTATTCATCAAGTGGAATGAAAGAATAACATTATCTTGGGAGATAATATGATAAAAAAAGGGCAAACCCTTACTCAAGCGAGAGAGGAAGCTGACAAATTCACTGCGAATAGACCGCAATCTGTTGTCGATGTAAAGACAAACACGATTGTTGCCTGGAGTGTATTTTTAGTCTCTTTCATTGTTTACTATATGACGGCAGCGAAGTCTATGTCGTTCTGGGATTCCGGTGAATATGCAACATGTATTAGTATTTTGGGTGTTCCACATCCTCCAGGAAATCCTTTCTATATTGTCTTAGGCAGATTCATGACGACAGTATTTGGTGTTGCGTTTAGTCATGCCAGAATAGCAAGCCTCTTCTCAGGCTTATTCTCAGCCTTTGCTGTTATGTTTACTTATCTGTTTAGTGTTAAGTTTATTAGCATGTTTGATAAAGTTAAATTCCATAACATCTTAGGTGGTGTACTCGCTGCTACATATACAGCATTCTCTTACACTTTCTGGATGAACTCAATAGAAGCTGAGGTATATGCCGGACTCGCTTTCTTTATCAATATAATTGTCTGGATGGCATTGATATGGTTAGAACGCTCTGAGGACTACGACCATCAGAATATCATCCTTTTGATAATCTATATGTTCTTCTTAGGTTTCTGTATCCATCAGACATCCTTACAGATAGCTCCGGCTATTCTTATCATGTTTGTGTATAAAGATATCCGAACAGGTATCAAATCTGCTAGATTCTGGACCATTGCCGGTATTGCAACCGTGGTTATTTTGCTAGGTTACTACATCTTCAACGGGATTGGAGAACAAGTAGCAATTCCTGATTTAGGTAAGTATGTTTTCTTCCTTCTGTTCGGTGTGGCTATCTATGGCTCATTGTATCAGAAGTTTGATTGGAAGTTTGTTCTTCTGGCATTAGGTTTAATTGTCCTGGCACTATCTCCGCATATCTATATTGCAGTGAGAGCAGGGGCAAGACCGTTTATTAATGAAGGACATCCACATAATATTGACATGTTTACAAACTATATTCTTAGAAGGCAGTACGGTAACACTTCGTTCATGGTTAGAAGGGCAACGCTGTGGTATCAGTTTAACCATCATTTCATGCGTTATTTCAGTTGGCAGTTCTTTGATGCAGAAACGCTTTCAACCTGGTTTAGACTACCAGCTTCTGTAATCAAAGCTTTTTTCAATATCTTTGTTGTACTTGGACTCGGTGTTTATGGTATTATTGACCAATTTAAAAAGAACAAGCACTCTTTCATAAACTACTTCTTACTTTTCTTCATGGCATCATTTGCAATGGTGTTTATCATCAACCTCTCAGATGCAGAAGTTAGAGATAGAGACTACTTCTTTGTAACAGCCTATAACTTCTGGACTTTCTGGATGGCTTGGGGTTCTGTTGCTCTGATTATCAATTATGGTAAGAACAAAATCGTTAAGGCAATCTTGATTGGCTTAGTGATTGCACTTCCTATTTTGAATATGGCATCAC
>JAVCCX010000303.1 GCA_030765245.1 Candidatus Zophobacter franzmannii
GTATAATCTCTATTCCAACCACAATGCTTAATCTTCCTACCGAGATAAAATGAAGTGCGATGAATTCTATAACCATTGAGGCTTTTGTTTGAAGCAATAAGTCGTTTAAGTTCCTCAACCAACTCAGGAGTAAGAACTTCGTCAGCGTCAAGGGAGAGTATCCATTCATTCTCGCACTTATCAACAGCAATCTGTTTACATTTCCCGAAGCCAAACCATTCACTTTGATAGAGTTTTGCCCCAAATTCTTGGGCAATTTGCATAGTCCTATCAGTCGAACCTGTGTCGAGTATTACTATCTCATCAGCCCATTTAATAGATTCAAGCATCCGAGGAAGATTATACTCTTCATTTTTAACAATAATAGCAACACTAAGTTTAGACATTTATTAGTACTTTCTAAGGAGATTATAGTTCCTGAATCCACCAATTTGTTTCCCATTATTGAAGAGCTTTTCAAGAAGACTAAGCCCCCTGTACCTGAATTGCTCATGCTTGTGTAACTCACGATAAGGATTTGGTTTCCCATCAATTTGAAGCATATTCTGCCAATCAAACTCATTGATCATTTTGCTCATCACAGCAGGATGGGTACCTTTAAAAACTCCAAGTCGGTTAAGCGGACCGTAATCGAACTCTTTAGGAGCTTTGTCATAATAGTCAGTTGCTTTGGATTTGCCCCAATGAACCGAGTCTAATGCTTTGCGTTTATTTTGCATCAAATGTGGTGGTCTAACCCAGCCATAATGATATATTTCAGCATCAACCGTGGCTACATTGATTTTAGAAGTTCCTTCCGGTTGGCGAGGATTGTCATAGTAAGCATATCGTCTGAACGACTGAGCAGATTGCCAAGAATAGATGTCCGGTTTGTTCTTAATAATCCGAATTTCATTGGGGTACCACCCATGTCCTAGATGATGATGATTGTAATCACCCCAGAAATGCTTGTATCTAAAGAGAAGTCCATCTACATCGTCTTCATCAAGAAGTTCTTCACAGCGTTTTTTAATTACAGGAAGATACTTCTCATGCACAACTTCGTCTGCTTGGACATAAAACAACCAGTCTCCGGTACACTGTTCCTTAGCAATATTAGTTTGCATTCCGTTGATGACGCCTTTTTTGAAGAATTCCTCTTCCCAGATAGTGTCAATTATCTTGATTTTCGGGTCACCGATTGCCATTATCAGTTCTCGAGTATTATCATCTTCATCTCCCTTGCCAATTGCGATTATAAACTCGTCGCAGATTGGAAGAATTGACTTGATGGATTCTACAATCGGATAGTAAAGCTTAACTCCGTTACGGACAAAACTAAAGCCACTTATTTTCATATCTATAGCTCCTATGAATATTACACTCACATAAAATCTGTTATTCTGAATTGTAAAGTATTATTTAGTCAGCCAATAGTTGTAACTGACTTATGCCTTTAGTTAGAGAGTTAAAGCAATAGTGTAGATTTCTGTTGAATCCTGGAGAGATTCACTTTCTTGTTTCAGTTATATCTAGCCATCGATAGGATAAATCGGCAAAGTGACAGTAAACTTACTTCCCTTTTTCCATTTCACTTTCAACCGCGATTTTGCCACCTAATAGAGTTGCGTATTTTTTACAAATAGTTAATCCTAAGCCAGATCCTTCAAATGTCCTATCCCATCCTTCACTTGCTTGTCTGAAAGCATCGAAAATGATGCCTTGAAGTTCTTTTGGAATACCAATACCGTTATCTTGAACCACAATTATTACAAATGAATCGTTCTCTATTTTTGTGGAAACAAGCACTATGCCTGAGTTTGAATACTTCACAGCATTGTTGATTAGCTCATTAACAATATGTTCCACCAGATTGTTATCAGACTCAATATCAACTAAAGAAGGTGAGTAGTTAACAATTAGTTCAAGTCCTTTTTGTGATGCAACAGACTGGAATAATGTCACAGAATGTGCTATTAGCTGGTTTAAATTGAATCTACTCAACTTGATATTCCGGCTATTTGCCTCTACCCGCGAAAGGTTGAGAATTAAATTAAGGGTATTTAAGAGTCGATTTCCAGACTGATTGATAACTTTCACCATATGCAAGTTGTCTTCATCTAAGTCGGATTCTGTCAAAATCTCAGAGAAACCAATAACCCTGAATCTTCCATTTCATCAAACAAGGCTAATACAACAATTTACTTAGATTTTCTCCGGTGATTTTCACTTCAATATAATCCAATGTGGCAAAATAGCAGTATTTATGCCCTATTAGGGTTCTAATACAATACTTAAACCACTCTTTGTAGAAAGTTATACACAAATTGTGTATAACTTAGTGGTTTCATTAAGGGTCAATTAAGTGTCAATTAAGTGTCTATTAAGAGTCAATTAGGTATTGTAATGGAGAATAGAGGAGGAAAGGAAGTGAAAATTGAGAATTGTGAGTTAAAAATTAGGAACAAAGTTGGATTGTGGAGTGAAACGAGATCTTCGAAATGTATTGTCTGTTTCTTATGTAAAACAAGAAAAGAAAATTAGAATTCTTTATGGTAGATTAGGTTCAATTGATAGTAACAAACCTAAAAACATGAGAATAATTGATGATGGCAATTGCACTTTGGATAATTTAGGTTACTTTGGTGATTAATAATTAACTCATCGTTTCGCCCCAACTCGCTGTGTTTGCATAGGTCTGCCAGGGTGTAACATTGAGAAGACTGGTGTAAGTTATTTTGAGATTGATATGCTGATTGCTCTCACCATTGCAAGGTCTCGCCTTGCTCCACCATTCCAAAGGTAAGGAGATGGTGGGGTGGGATTCCTATTCTTGGTAACATCAGGGAAAACAAATTCAACCCATATAGGGTTGGAATATATTGGGGTTCATTACCATAGGTCATTCGACCTATGGCTATTCACATTCAGCCCATTCGGGCTGGTTATGGTTATGGAGTGCTTTGACTGCGTCAATGCGATGGCAAGATAAACCTTCAACTTTTGAATCATCATTAGACATTCTACAATGGTTTCTATTTCTGTTTCCCACCATTCCGAAGGATTCGTTTCACTCAACCATTCGCAAGGTAGGAAGATAGGTTTGCTTTTATCGCTTTGCCCCCAACTCGCTATGCTCGCTTCGGTGCAAGCTATGGTGTTACGCTTTGTTCATAAAAAAGAATTGGTAATAATTATCTGGAAATAAACTCTTAGAGTTGACAAAAAGAGTCGAGTTAGAAATGTAAATAAAATTACAATCAATTAGGAGAGAGGAATGGATGTTTTAGCTGATTTCAGAGCAAAAGTAAAGGCCTTAAATGGCAAGGTAGTACTTCCGGAAGCTTCAGACGAACGAACACTCCGGGCAACAGAGGCAATCTTGAAAGAAGAGATGTCAGGAGTAGTTTTAGTAGGTAAAGAAGAGAGTATTTTAAATCACGCCAAAGAGCTGGGTTTAGATATATCCAAAGCAGAGATTTTGGACCCTGAAAATTATGATACTTCTGAATTTGCTGATTTCTTTTATGAGAAAAGAAAGAAAAAAGGTATTACACCTGAACAGGCTGCCGAAATAGTTAAGACAGAGTTATTCTTTGGAGCACTTCTCGTCAAATATGGCATTGTGAATGGGATGGTTGCCGGTGCAGTCAATACAACCGGTGATGTTTTGAAAGCTGCTCTTCAGGTTGTGGGTGTAAAACCGGGATTCAAGACAGTTTCAAGTAGCTTTATTATGGTTACCCCTGACTTCCTGGGAAGCGATAGAATTTTCCTCTTTGCAGATTGTGCAGTTATTCCTAATCCAACAGCAGAGCAATTGGCTGAGATTGCGATATCTACAGCCATGACTCGTAGGGCTCTTATCGGTGATGAACCGAAAGTTGCTCTCCTTTCATTTTCAACTATGGGTAGTGCTAAACATGAATTAGTTGACAAAGTTGCAGAGGCTAAGGAGATTATAACTTCAAGAAATCCTGATTTTGATTTTGATGGTGAGTTGCAGTTAGATGCGGCGATTATCCCATCAATAGGTTCAAAGAAAGCACCGGAAAGCAAGATTGCAGGACAAGCGAATGTACTTGTGTTTCCTGATCTTCAGGCCGGTAATATTGGCTATAAACTTGTGCAGAGATTTGCCAAAGCTGAAGCTATTGGACCAGTTATTCAAGGTCTTGCAGCACCTGTTTGTGACCTGTCACGCGGATGCTCATGGGAAGATATTTATAATACGACAGCACTTGTGCTATTGTTATCCAAATAAA
>JAVCCX010000212.1 GCA_030765245.1 Candidatus Zophobacter franzmannii
ATCTTCTTCATTATTGCAGTCATTCTGATAATTCAATCTCGAAGAGAGAAGCAACTCTTTGATTTCAACAAGCTAATCAAGGCTATCTCAAAGAAACTTCGGAAGATCACCTAATGAAAATATTAGATAAATACATAGCAAAAGAGTTTCTAAGAACCTATACAGTCATCTTAATTGCATTTTTCACTATATTTATTGTTATTGATGTCATCGACCATCTGCCTAAACTAATCAGAGCAGGTGCAAGCTTCGACCAAGCAGGACTTTATTATCTGCTTAGACTACCTCAATTGTTCATTTTAACATCTCCGATTACGACCCTATTAGCCGGATTATTCATGATGAATGGTCTAGCAAAATACAATGAATCAGTTGCTGTCCGTTCAGCAGGGATCAGCATTAAAAGAATGGTAATGCCAATTATCATCATTGGATTTCTTATCTCACTTGCTAATCTTGTTATTGGGGACAGAATCCTTCCGCTTGCGGAATCAAAACGGACTTATGTGTATCGGGTACTTATCAAGAAACAGACTCTTGAGGATAAGAAAATACGCTCAAAGGTTCAGTTTGCAGGAAAAGACAATAGTTTCTACTATATCGGCTATTTCAATGGTTACATAAATCAGATGAAGGTTGTTGATATTACTCGTTTTTCCCCTAAAACTGGTGAGATTATCGAGAAGATAACGGCCGCTAAAGCCCTGTGGAAAGATGATCACTGGCTCTTTTTTGATTGCGATGTGATTAGGTTTAAAGATAAGAAACCAGTTAGTTTCAACCACTATCAGAGTACTAAGCTGGGCACAGTTGATGTAACGCCACAAGACTTTGTCCAGCGAACAAGTAAGACCCTATCTATGAATTTTTTAGAGCTAAGGGACTACATAACCAGCAGAAAGAAAGTTGGAGACAAGTATCAAGAGGAGTTAGTGGATTTATACACAAAACTATCCTACCCCCTTGCGAATCTAATTATCCTCTTGTTCTGTATTCCTGCCGCTTCGACAAATACACGAAGTAAGAAGAAAGGGTGGGTTTTTCTATTTGGAATTGTCATCTGTTTGGTTTACTTAAGTACATTGAGAATCTGTCAAAGCTTAGGTTCAAATGGAGTATTAACTCCTTGGCTTGCTGCGTGGTTACCAAACATAATCTTCTCGATTCTTGGTATCTATTTCGTTCAAAGGGCTGAGATTTAGCGGATTTTTTAAAGGGACGGTTTTTAGTAATTTGTATACTTGCTGATGGTCTTTAAAACAGTCTCTTTTCTAAAAGGTTTGCTTATGAATTCAATCATCCCGGATGCAAAGCATTTCTCTCTATCCTCTTTGGTAACATGGGCAGTTAAAGCGATAATTGGGACTCCCGCATTGAAACCTTTTGAGTTACGGATATAGCGAGTAGCTTCAAAACCATCCATAATTGGCATTTCACAATCCATAAGAATCACATCATATCTATTCTTATCAGCTTTGAGAATACCCTCTTTCCCATTCTTTGCAAAGTCCACATTGGGATATGTACCGCGAAGATAGTTTTCAAGAAGCTTATGATTAATAGTATTATCTTCGCAAATAAGGATTTTGATCTCATCAGACACTGCATCTTTGTTTGCTTTCTTTAACTCTTTCGTACTGTTTTTTTCAGAGATTAGTTTGCGTAAAGACTCACTGAGTTCATCCACCCTAATCGGTTGCTGGAGATATTCAGCATCAGCTAAGGGATAATTTGCAGGGAAAGATATCCCTAATGGTCTAAGAAATATTGTTTTTACATGATGTTTATCAACAAAATCGATACAAGCTTGAGAAATCCCAATATTGGGGGAAGTAAATGAAATGATATCAGATATTAAAACAATGCTATTACAATCTCCATCATGATTTCTAAAGAAATCTAACATCTCTTCTTCATGCGAGAAGCAAGTGGGTTCGGAGTTCATGTCCTTACAGTATTCAGCTAGAAGCTTCTGTTGAGTTTCACTATATGAGAGAACCACCGTTTTGTAATAGTACAAGTCAGGTAGAATTAAGGGTTCAGAATAGACGCGACTTTTAGTGAAATCAAATGTTAACCTAAAAGTGACCCCATCTACATCATCAATAATAACGTCAAGCTCACCCTCAAGTATCTCCGCTAATTTCTTGCTTATGACAAGACTCAAACTTGAGCTTGAGAGTCCACTTTGAGCAGAGCCAAAATATGTTATAGAATCAAAAAGATGACTAATATTAATTTCATCTAAATCAATACCATCACACTTGATCTCAATATTTACCTTTGAACTTATTCGTGACTCTTCCACAAGGCTAAGGTCTATAACAATTGGACCTTTCTCAGTATTTTGAACACAGTTTTCAATCAGATTGAAAATTATTTTATGTACTTTTTCGTAGTCAGCAAAGAAGTTCCGGTACAATTTGGCTGAAATATGGGTAACTATTTCAAGTTTGTTTTGAACAATTACCGGGAGAAACTCATCAACGATTTCTTCAACTAAGGTGACAAGATTAAAGTCAGACTC
Source organism: Candidatus Zophobacter franzmannii (assembly GCA_030765245.1). Classification (GTDB taxonomy): domain Bacteria; phylum Cloacimonadota; class Cloacimonadia; order Cloacimonadales; family JAFGVF01; genus Zophobacter; species Zophobacter franzmannii. The sequence continues at coordinate 2,528 of JAVCCX010000212.1, forward strand.
CCTTATTGAGATTTGCCCACTCTCAATCTTAGAATAAAAAAGGATATCATCAATAGTAGAGTGTAATGCTTCTGCAGACTTGAAGGCCTCATTCACATACTCTCTTTTGGCCTGGTCTATCAGTGATTCGCGTAATAAATCTAAGAAGCCAAGGATACTATGAAGAGGTGTTCTGATCTCATGACTCATTCTCTCAAGAAATGATGTAGTAGGTCTGTTATGTAATAAACTACTTTTAGCTATTTCAAATAACTCAGACCTGAATACCTCTTCCTTAGAAGAGAAAAGAACATTAGTTAGCTCATTAAGCTTGTCTTCTGGTGAGTTGTCACTCTGCAATATTGCTTTTACTTTTTCGAGTCTTGATACCATTGGTTACCCCAAGTTTTAATTATTCTATTTTTTATAATATAATTAGGTTATGTCAACAACTAATATGACAGATTCGATAATAAGTGAGTTAACTATATCTAAGAAAAAACTTTACAATAGACTCTATATATTAATCATTGAATAGATTTTACTATAATTAGGAGGAAAGATGGGTACTCTTGTTTTCAATGAAAAAACAGCAATGGAAAGAATTGGGGATATGGACTTTGTTAAAGAATTACTTCAAGACTTCCTGGATGCAATTGATGAAGACATGAGCAATCTTAAGAGAATGATAGCAGAAGATGATGTTGAAAGTATCAGGATTTCTGCTCATACCTTCAAGGGAACAGGTGCTAATCTTTCTTTAGACGCTATCTCAGAAGTAGGTAAAAAACTCGAAATGGCTGCAAAAGAGGGTAGAAAAGATGACTTTGAATCCTTTTATCAGGATCTTTCCGATGAAATGATTAAATTTAAGAACTTTGCCGGCGGTTACCTTCTTTAGAAAAAGCAATATTCCTAATATCAGTTAGTAAATCATACTTCGAAAACCTCTGTATCATTAGATAATATATTCCAACTAATACAATTCCTATTGGTGTCGCATACACACTTGTTAAATTATAAATTATCCAAAAGAATAACCCTAATACTATTGTAGGAAGCAATTTAACAATAAAGCCTAACCAGTAAGAAACCTGCTTCACACTTAACAGTTTCAAGACTATAATTAACAATAGAATCTGAGAGATAACACTTGCGATCACAAACCCAATGATTGCCTCAAGGAAACCATACTTAGCTCCAAACAATATGCATCCAATCTTCAACCCCGAGCTTACAATACTCCAATAAAGCTCTATATCAGGCTTATGCAAAGAATAGGGAATCCCGCTCAATGGGTTAGTTAAAAGACTTAAGGCAGATGTGAAAGCCAATGCAAGAATTAAACTGGAAGCATCAACCCACTTGGCACCAAAGATTAATGGTAGATAACTGTAACTAACAAGAGCATAAAGTGCCATCAATGGGAATGCTACGATTAGAACAAAGTCTGTGAACTTACCAATATGCTTCACTACTTCATCATTCGCCTTTCTGGAAAAAGAGGGAAAGAAAACCTGAAGTAGTGCTGTTGTTATTATTGTTATGGGTAGAATTATAATCTGATTAGCAAGGTAAAAAGAACCCAAATATGCAATTGGAAAGCTCAAACCAAGAACTAAGACTGGAGCATTACCCGATATGTTATTCAAGATGTTGTTTACCCAGGCAAAACTTATAAACTTCCGATTTGAACTAAGGAACTCACGAACTTTACCTTTTTGCTTTAGGTATTTACCTAGTGTAATCCTACTACTCCATAACAGGAGAATCATCTCTATCACATTACCACTATAGAACCCAAGCACAAGTACCCATACATTTTTCTTAAATATGAGTACTGTAAGAGTCAAAAGCGTATAAAAGATAACATTCACAGTCTGAAAGATAGCCAATTCTTTTAGCCTTAACTCTCTTTGCATCAGAGCAGTAAGCAATCTTCTAATATTCTCCACAAACAGGAATACAGAGGTGTATCTTATTAGAGATGTTAGAACCTGACTGTGGTAGATTCGGCCTAATATTGGAGCTAATATGAAGAGGATTACAGTACCAATTGAACTTGTTATTAGGATTAATTTGAAGATAACACTAAGGTTATTCTCTATTTTCTCTTTGCTAACAATCAAGAGATAGTCTAAGCTGAAGAGAAAGGTCATTGAACCTAATGTGAGGATTAAACTATACTCTCTAAAGAGACCTACATCATCTTTTGTTAATACCCTGGCAATGACGATGAATAGAGCGAATGAGAATAACTTTCTAATTATTGAAGACGCAACCGTCCAGCGTGCTGAAGCAAAGATAGAGTGCTGAGTCACTATTCCTCGAACAATGACATCTGTTCGTCAGAAGAGGCTATTCCTAAGTGGCGATAGGCTTTTAGAGTTGCCTTTCTCCCCTGCATAGTTCTCTCCAAGAATCCCTGCTGAATAAGGTATGGTTCATAAATCTCTTCAATCGTACCAGAATCCTCACCCAGAGCAACAGCAAGAGTCTTTACACCAACCGGACCACCTCGATAGTTTTCGATTATGGTCCTCAGTAGACGCTTATCCATTTCATCCAATCCGGAGCTATCAACATTAAGCATCGAGAGTGCTTTCAAGGCTATATCATGGTCAATAATGCCATTCCCTCGAATCTGAGCATATTCCCGAACTCTACGGAGTAGTCTGTTAGCAATACGAGGAGTACCACGACTTCTTCTTGCCAGCTCCATGGCACCTTCTTCGTCAATCGGTATCTCCATAAGCTTAGCTGAACGATAAACAATAGTTTTAATCGATTCAACATCGTAGTAATTAAGTCTGAGAACTATTCCGAATCTATCCCTGAGTGGAGCTGTTAACAGCCCTGCACGAGTTGTCGCACCAATCATTGTAAATGGTTCAAGGTCGATATTTACACTCCGAGCACTTGGACCGTTATCAAGGATAATCTCCATCTTAAAGTCTTCCATAGCAGGATAAATATACTCTTCAATCACATGGCTCATCCTGTGAATCTCATCAATGAAGAGCACTTCATGCATACCCATATTTGTCAATATGTCTGCAAGGTCTGAAGGTTTTTCCAATACTGGACCTGAACTGACCTTAATGCTGACTGCCATCTCATTTGAGATGATATTAGCTAAGGTTGTTTTACCCAATCCCGGAGGACCATATAGGAGAATATGATCTAATGGCTCATTTCTAAGTTTTGCTGCCTGGATAGAAATATCAAGAAGTTCTTTAAGCTGATCTTGACCCACGAAATCATCTAAAGTTCGAGGTCTCAGAGCTCTATCAAACTCCTTTTCATTCTTCATTTCTACAGGATTGGTAACTCTTTCAAGCATTACTATTCTCCACTATTCTCTTCGTTTATAATCACAGTAAATATTTCATC
>JAVCCX010000200.1 GCA_030765245.1 Candidatus Zophobacter franzmannii
CACTGCGAAATTTCGATGTCTTTGTTAGCCTGATGGGCGGAATAAAGGTATCCGAACCGGGACTTGATCTCGCTGTAATCGCATCCATACTTTCAAGTTTTAAGGACTCCCCTATCCCCGGTAAAGCAGTATTCATTGGTGAAGTGAGTCTGAGTGGGATTGTGAGACCAGTCGGAATGATTGAGAAGAAAATAGCAGAAGCTGAGAAACTCGGCTTTGATAAGATATTCGTATCAAGCGGGTGCAAACTGACAAAGAAGCATGACCGTGTGATTAAGATTCAACATATTGATGGAATTATGAGAAACCTATTTTAATGAATATAAAAGATTTAAAGACTGCTAGAGAGGAACTGGAAGCGAAGTTCACTCCTAAAGAGATTGTAGCCGGATTTGACGGCTTTGTGGATGAGATTATCCATATTGTAGATAAGTATTTAGATAGTGAAAACTATCAGCGAATTGAGACCATTAATGACTTTGCCGGCAAGATAGCTCAAGCTTCAGGTTTGAGTACTAACTTTGAGTATAAGACCATGCAGAAGAAACTGGGTGGGAATGGTCCTATTATAGGCAATGCCCTGCTTTCTCAAGGTAATTCACTCCACTATATCGGAGCACTTGGGAGTGGTACAATAGACCCACTTTTCCAGGAGTTTGCAGCTAAGTGTAAATCTGTTCTGACTCTGGGTGATCCCGGATATACAGAAGCTCTGGAGTTTAGCGATGGCAAGATAATGATGGGTAAGGTTGAATCTCTTGATGCTGTGAATTGGGATAATATCCTAAAGCACTATTCCCAAGAGAAGATAATTGACCTTCTTAACAATTCAGATTTGCTTTGTTGCACTAATTGGACTAACCTTTATAAGCTGAACAGTATCCTGATTGGAATCAATAATCTTGATATAAGTAAGAAACTGCCACTGTTCATAGATCTCGCTGACCCACGCAAGAGAACTGATAAGGATATCATTGAAGTGCTTGCGTTGATAAGCTTACTTGAGAAGAAGTTTGAAGTAATATTTGGCCTGAATGAGAAAGAGTCAATCCATATAGCAAAGATGCTAAAGATTGAATGTGCGGATACGAAAGAGAGAAGCTCACGAATCAGAAGTGAGTTAGAGATAAGCTGTGTTGTTATCCATCCCGTTAAATTCGCTGTAGCATCTACAAAAGATGAAACAGCTTATGCAGAAGGACCATATTGCGAGAAACCTAAACTTTCAACAGGAGCCGGAGATAACTTCAATGCAGGTTTCTGTAATGGTTTGATAAACGGCTTGAGTTTGAAGTCAGCTCTCTACACAGGGACATGTACTTCAGGATATTATGTTAGAAATATGCAATCGCCTTCCCGACAAGAGTTATTGCAATTTATGCATGATTGGGAAGAGAAAAAGATATAGAAGTTGGAATAATGGAGAATAGTTTAAAAGAACAGATTCAGAAAGAGTTTATGTCTCTTGGAAGAAGTGGAAGTCATAGGGAAATGATTACTCTATGTAAGAATTACTTAGAGGATAAAGCGATTCTACAAGATCAATTCCGAGTTTACCTTTATCGTGCTATTGGAAACTCATATTTCTATTTAGCAGAGTACGATGAAGCTCTTATATGGCATCAGTTATCATTAGATAGTATAGATGTTAAGGATGACCATTTATCGGTTGCGAAAGCTAATGTTGGTTTAGGTGGATGCTATTTCCATAAGAACAATTTAGATAAGGCTACTCTTTGTTTTGAGACAGCTATCTCCGAGTTTAAGGAGTTAGACGATAGAAGAGGCGCTGCCTTTACCTATAATTGGCGTGGGATAATTTACAACGAACAAGGGAAATTATACGAGTCCTTAGAAGTGAACCTCTTAGCTTTCAGAGGAGCAAAAGAGTTCAATATAATACCACTTCTGGCAACCGTTTCTAATAGCCTTGGTCTAATCTTCTTCCATTTGGGTGACTCAGAAAAAGCCCTTCACTATTATACACTTGCTGCCGGATATAACCAGCAGACAAAGAACTTGATGGTAGAGGCTGATATCCTGAATAATATGGCTATGGTTTACAGACGACAAGAACGATTTGATAAGTCTATTGATATATTTAACCAGGCCATTGATATAAGATTAGAACATTTCCCGGGTGATATAAAGAGATTAGGACACTGTTATTCTAACCTTGCTGAGGCAGAATTAAATAGCAATAAAATAGAAGATGCAATGAGACATTTCATAAATGCTGTTGAATGTTACAATAAATTGGAAGATAATTTAGAGCATTTGCAACGACAATACTGTCAAATTGCAATAGCTGCCCTTCAAATGGATGATGATGAATTAGCTCTTGAGTACCTTCACAAGTATGATGAGAATGAGAAAATATTGGGTACAGAGATTAATAAAGACCTATACTATCACTCCTATAGTGTCTATTATAGCAAGACTAAACAATATGAGAAAGCTATTGATACTTTACAGAAATTTACTGAGATTCAGCTCTTAGATGCTAAAAAATATACCAAGAAAGCTGTTGAGGATATAAATGTTCGGATTGATTTTGAGAAGAAACAAGCTGAGGCTGAGCTGTATAAAGTAAAAAATGTTGAACTTGTAGAAGCTAATAAGACCAAAGATAAACTCCTTTCTATTATAGCCCATGACTTAAGAGGCCCAATAGCCAACATCGTCGAAGTTATGAAGATCCTCGTGGATGAGGGTATTGATGAAGTGGGAACTAACAACATTTTAGCAGACCTTCTGAAAGATACAACAGAAGTTTATAAACTACTCCAAAACCTGCTTGCATGGGCTCGGAACCAGATACATAAGATCGAACCTGAATTCAGTGAAATATGTATGGATAATTTAGCAAATGAGATTGCGAAACAGTCCGATTATATCATTCGCAACAAGGAACTAACGGTTAATTATTCTACGACTACCAATAGTTGCGCTTATGCAGATGCGAACTTGGTCAGCTTCATTGTAAGAAATCTAATCTCAAATGCTGTTAAGTTCACCGAAAAGGGTGGTAAGATTGTGCTAACTACAGAACAAATAGATGATCATATTATTATCTCAGTGTGTGATAATGGTGTAGGGATACCTGAAGAGAAACTTAATACAATCTTTGAGTTTTCAACAAACAAATCTACCCGAGGTACGGAGAATGAAAAAGGAACCGGTCTTGGGCTCTTGCTTTGTAGCGATTTTGCAAAATTGAATAATGGTAGTTTACGTGTGAATAGCGAATTAGGCAAAGGTAGCTGTTTCCGGATGAAGTTGCCGATTATGAAGGATTAGCTATATTGCTAAGAGGTATTATGAATAAAGAACTTAGGAAAAAGATAGAGGATGAGCTAAGGGCGCTAACCAGAGAAAGTAAGTATGAAGAAGCAATTACATTGGCCGGGAGTTTTTTAGAAGTGTATGAAGATTCTTCACCTGAATTGGTTAATGTCATCAGGATTATTACCGGTAATTCTTATTTCGGGTTATCTGAATATTCCAAAGCTATTCCGTGGTACGAAGCAGTTTTGAAGAATCAAGATCAGGAAACTGAAGATATCCAGATGGGAAGAGCATATCTTGGAAAAGGTGGTTGTAAGTTTCACTCTAACCTAAATGCTGATGCTGAAGAATGCTTTAAAAAGTCATTAGCGTATTTCGAGACTAGTAATTACCAATTGGGTTTGGGCTTTGTCTATAACTGGCTGGGGATTGTTTATAATGAACAGAAACAACTTTTTAAATCATTGGACATGAATGTGAAAGCTTTGAACATCTGCAAAGAATTAGATAATCCATTCTTAGCTGAGTCAACCCTTAATAGTATTGGTTTGCTGTATTATGCTTTAGGAGACGATGATAAGGCTATCGAGTACTTTGAGGATGGCCTTAAAGAAAATGAAAGAGCTAAAAATCTCACTTTACGAGCTGACATCTTTAATAATATTGGGATGGTTCATGGGAGATTGCATGACTATAGTAAGTCAAAAGATTTCTATGCAAATGCTTTAGAAATTAGACAAAAATACTTCCCCAATGACTATAAAAGACTTGGTCATACTCTTTCCAACCTTGCCCTCTCCGAATCTGAGACAGGTGAATTAGATAAAGCCTGGGACCATACTTTATTGGCATTAGAGAACTACTCAAAACTTCCAGATCCACATAAGCTGTTTCAGCTTGTTTATTGCAATCTTGCCGACATTTCTCTGAAGAAAGGTAATCTCGAGCAAACTAAAGAGTACCTTGAAAAGTATGAGAAACTCAGAAATGAATACAATATATCGCAGTTTGAAGACTTCCATTTTAGGATTAAGAGTAACTATTACTTTGAGTTAAAGGATTTTAGTAAAGCACTTGAATATAAAAGCAAGTATTCTGAAGCTGCAATCGCTAGCGCGAAAAGTTTTTCTAAAAAAATAGTCGAAAACTTCCAAATGAGAATCGATTATGAAAAGAAGAAGATTGAAACTGAGATCTATAAAGTTAAGAATGAAGAGCTTGCCCTTGCTAATAAAGCTAAAGATAAGTTTCTCTCAGTTGTTGCCCATGACCTTAGAGGTCCTATTGCGAATATAGTGGATATCCTTAAACTACTTGTTGAAGAGGATGGTTCTATTCCTGCTAATGATAAAGCTAACATCTTTAAAGAGATTCTTTCTGATACTCAAAGCACCTATTCCCTCCTCCAAAACCTGTTATCCTGGTCGCATAATATTATGCAAACAGTTAACATCAATCGTGAGACTTTTAGCGTTAAAAACCTGATTGATGAAATTGTAGATCAGAGTAGGTCATTGATAAGAAAGAAAGCTATCAATGTAACTGTGTCAGTTGAATCTGATAAAACTATTGAATCTGACAGGAATATGGTTGCCTTTATTATCCGTAATCTGTTATCAAATGCTCTTAAGTTTACCCCTGATAATGGGCAAGTTGAAGTAAGGGCTACTTGGAACGAGAACAAACTTGAGATAGCAGTTAAGGACGATGGGGTTGGAATACCTGAAAACTTACTTGAAAGTATCTTCGATTTTGCTGCGGGTAAGTCAACCCTGGGCACTGCGAATGAAAAAGGAACAGGTTTAGGCTTGTTACTATGTAAGGATTTCGCATCACTAAATAACGCAAAGATTTCTGTAAAGAGTGATGTTGACAAAGGTAGTGTTTTTACACTCACAATCAACATCGATTGAAGGTCGCTCTTAAAAGACTAAATTTGATATAGTCAAAAATCCTTGCCAATCTATAACAGCTCTAAATGATGGCAAAAATATTATACAGGAAATAAAACCTATGGGACTCAGACGATTAGCTCGTGAATTAGCACTTAAAGCCCTTTACTCATACGAATTTCAGGATGAACCTGAAGATACTGATATCTATCAACTCTATAACGAAGTGAATCAGCATCTCATCAATATCTGTGATTCTGAGAAGGAGCATGGTAACGGAAGCTCTTCCGAGAAAGTGATTGAGTTTGCAGGTAGTATTCTCAAAGCTCTCGTTTTTAACATGGATGAAGTTGATCTTCTAATCAATAAACAGAGTGAGAACTGGACAATTGAACGACTTGCAGTGATTGATAGAGAACTACTCAGGATTGCCGTTGCCGAGATGAAGTATCTTAATACTCCTCCTCCGGTAGTAATCAATGAATCAATAGAAATAGCAAAGAAGTATAGCACTGAGAATTCCGGGAAGTTTGTGAATGGTATTCTTGATGCAATTGGGCATGAGCTACCGAAATAATGACCCCTTCCCCACTTTCATGTAGTATCGGTGTATTTGCATTTAATGAAGAAAACAACATTGAGAAGATATTATCAGCACTTCTTAATCAACAGACTAATAAAGTTAATATTGCTGAGATAATAGTCGTTTCGAGTGCCTGTAGTGATAATACAGACACTATAGTTGAGAGAATTTCTGCTGAGCATCCAATAGTAAGATTGATTCAAGAAACTGAGAGGAATGGTAAATCTGCATCGATTAACCATTTTCTTAAAGAAACTGTTTCAGATTATCTAGTGATAGAGAGTGCTGACACCATACCTGAAAAAGATGTAATTGAGAAGCTTGTCTCACCTTTTAAATGTGGCAAGGTTGGGATGACTGGTGGACGACCTGTTCCTGAGAATGATTCCAAGAGCTTTGTCGGGTATGCTGTTCAACTCTTGTGGAGAATGCACCATAAGATGGCCATGATTAGTCCTAAATTAGGGGAAATGGTCGCTATCAAAAGAGTATTCTTGGAAATACCTGCTGAGAGTGCTGTTGATGAAGCGAGTATTGAAGCTTTGATTAGAGAGAATGGACTTAAGACTGTTTATATACCTGATGCTATAATATATAATAAGGGTCCTGAGAACATCTCAGACTTTGTTAAACAACGAAGAAGAATAGAAGCCGGACACCTTTGGTTAAAGAGTCAGCAACATTATACAGTGGCATCCCAGAGTTCAACTCTGCTTCTAAAGATAACTTTGACTGAATTAAAAGAAAGACCCCAAGAAGTTTTTAAACTAATGGGTGTTATGATATTGGAAATGTATTGCCGTTTACTCGGTAAGTTTGACTACCATGTTAAAAAGAAGAATCCCTTTATTTGGGATATTGCTAAATCGACAAAGAACTTAGATAGGAACTAGAATGATTACCTTATTTTTAAGAACTCTGCTATATAAAATGTATTATACAATTGGATTCCCTCGAATGCTTCCAATGAATTACACAGTTAGTCTTTTATATACCTGTAACTCAAGATGTGCTACATGCAATATTTGGAAGAAGACTGCGAGAAATCTGTCAGATAGTGAATATGGGAAAATATTCAAAAGTGTTGGTAAATCTCCATATTGGATAACATTTAGTGGTGGGGAACCATTCCTTAGAAAGGATATTGTTAAGGTTGTTTCAACAATCTACAAGACCTCGAAGCCGAAGATAATGAACTTCCCGAGTAATGGTATCCTGACTAAGAAGATTGTAGCAGATGTAAAAAACATCTGTCGTGCATGCCCTAAATCACAGATTATTGTAAATCTTTCTATTGATGGAATTGAAGAGGAGCACAATAGGATCAGGAAAGTTGAGTACAACTTTCAAGATGTGATAAAAACTTATAGGAAACTAAAGGCTCTCGAAGAGAAGAATCTCCAAGTCGGTATCCATACAGTTATCTCCAAATTCAATGTTCATAACTTCTCAGCAATAGCGAGTTACATTATAGATCTTAATCCTGATTCTTATATCACTGAGATAGCTGAAGAGCGAGTGGAACTTGGGACAATGAGAACTAACATAACACCTAATCTACTTCAGTATAAGTCAGCTATAGATTTCCTTATCCATAGGATTAAACATGGAAAGTATAAAGGCATGAGCAAGATTACGCAAGCCTTTAGAGTTGAATATTATAATCTTGTTAAAAAGATACTTAGGGATGAGACACAAGTAATCCCATGTTATTCCGGTGTAAGCTCAGTTCAGATCTCTCCTGAAGGAGATATTTGGTCTTGCTGTATTAAGGCAGAAAGTATGGGAAGTCTTCGGGATAATGATTACAAATTTAAGAAGATATGGTATGGAAAAGAAATGAAGATGGAACGGAAATCCATAAAGAACAAGAGCTGTTGGTGTCCGCTTGCAAACGCATCATACACAAATATGCTTCTCGACACTAAGACTCTTGCTCGCGTATTCTATAGAGTCTTTATTAAATGGTATAAATAGGAGTTTGTATGTTTCAGGTTGAATCCTCGAAGCAAAGCGGAAGAAGTAATTTATACTTCTCTGATTACTTTCCTCAGTCAGATGACAGCTACTTTTTACAGACTTACAACCTTGGCGATACTCCCTTTCTCAAGTCATTAAACGCCTTAGTATTAGAAGAAGTTCTCCAGTTAAAGCCAAATCAGATCCAAGAAGCTAAGATAAAAGAAGCAATGAGCGAGTTCTTTAATGAACTTCATTGGAAGATTAATGCTCAATTCAATCATGCTGGTGAACCTTATAAAGGGATTTCACTGTTCTTTCTCATTAAGAGAAGCAATAGAGTTTCGTTTGTTCAATTCGGTAGGCTTGCTTGCGGGATCTTTCGTCATAATAACTCTGAGGAGATTGGATTAAGTTGGGCAAACTACCCAATAGCTACAGTTGAGAGTTTGAACCAGATTGGAAGTGTACAGGAAGATATCCCAATCAAAGTTTACAATGAGACTTTAGTGCCTGGAGATTCAATATTTACTTTCCCTTCAAGTCAAATACCAACAATTGAAGATGTGATTCCTGCCGGAGCTAACTCAGTTTTAACTGCTCTTCTAAATCTTCCGGAGGATGAAAACAACTTCCTTTATTTATCAAATCTTAGAGCTGGGATTATAAAGCCAATTAAGTTCTTCCGGGGGCACTCCTTTAGAATCAGTGCTATCTTCATGGTTCTCATTATTATTTTTTCAATACTGTACTACTTCCTAGCAGATAACAAAGTCGAAGAAATGAGTAAACGAACGAAGGAATCTCTGAGTGGATATAACTTCCTCTTTGAAGTTAAGAATCTGACAGATAATATTAACAACCCTGAACTTGAGAAACAACTTAAGAAGTTTGTCTATAGTCCCGCAAAGGACATCAACTTATCCCCTATTTGGCAGGGTCAATTCTCGCATGACATCACCTATCCCCCAATCTTTGATTATAGTAATATCTACTTGATAGTTGATGAAAACATAGCTGCTTTGGATAAGCGTAGTAAGGATGTTAACTGGAAATTATCTTTTAACTCTCCTGTTCTTAGAGCTTTCTCAATTGAGAATAATATCCTTCTATTATTAAAAAACAGACATCTTCTCTTTGTGAGTCATAAAGGCGATATCCTTTGGGAGAAAGTATCTAAATCAACTCATGTACTTCCCCAAGAACCTTTTGCTTTACCTAAACAGTTAACCCGCAGAGATGATAAACGACTCAATAGTGGAATTATCATCGTACCGGAAGGCTCATATCTGAAAGTTATCAGTATCATCACAGGTGAGACTGTTTCCAGTATTCAGTTTGAAGACGAGATTAACTATCTAAGTGATTATGATCCTGTTGATAACTGCTTCTATGGTGTTGTTAATGATATTCTTGTAATCTTTAAGTTGCAAATCAAGGTTTGGTAAGATGGCCATCTACAAACTTAAGAATACTGTTCAGAAATATGACTGGGGTACTAAAGATTTTATCCCTAATTTACTCAACATAAGTAATGAAAAGTCTGAGCCTTGTGCAGAACTATGGATGGGATCTCACCCAAAAGCTCCTTCCAATGTCTTAACAGAGAATGATAGTATTTCATTAGATAAACTTATAGCTAAGACTCCTGATGTTACTCTTGGTCCAAATGCAGTTAAGCTCTATGAAAAGAAACTACCTTTCTTATTCAAAGTACTTAGTGCAAACAGAGCCTTATCAATCCAGGCTCATCCTAATAAGCAACAAGCAGAACAAGGGCTCATCGCTGAAAACAATGCGAATATTCCATTGGATGCATTTCATAGGAACTATAGAGACAACAATCACAAGCCCGAACTCATAGTCGCTTTAACACCGTTTGATGCTATGTGTGGCTTCCGTTCTATGGAGGAGATTGAGTATCTCTTAGGACTTCTGGAGATAAAGCAATTCTTTCCAAACCTTAAATCAGGTCTTAAACACTTCTTTGTAGATTACTTGAATCTTAATAATGAAAAGATTATTACTCCAGCGTTTCTTGATAAGGTTAAAGAGCTTAAGTGCCAGTATCCTAAGTTTAATTATACTTTAGAGTGGGTTTTAGAACTTCATAACCAATTTGGCAATGTCTCAGGTATCATCTCTCCCCTATTTTTAAACACGATTAAGCTTCAGCCGGGTGAGGGGATTTACTTGGATGCCGGCATCCTACACGCATATCTTAAGGGTACAGGTTTAGAGATAATGGCGAACTCTGATAATGTTCTTAGATGTGGTCTTACTTCAAAGCACATCGATAAAGCTGAACTTATCAAGGTCCTTACCTTCGCTCATCAACCTCCTAAAGTATTAAACCCAATCACTAATGGTAATGAGCAGACATATACCACTCCCGCAAGCGAGTTTGAATTATCAATGCTTGAAATTACAAGGGATATCACAGTAGAACTTGATGTGAAAAGTGCAGAGATATTGTTATGTCTTGAGGGTGAGTGTAAAATAGATAGTCAGATAGTTGTAAAGAAAGGTGATTCCGTATTCATATCGGCCGATACAGGGCATTTCAGCATAAAAGGCAACTCGGTACTCTATAGAGCGAAAACACCCGTTAGAACAGCTTCCTTTTAATAAATATAATAACAACAATTACAGATAGAATCGTAGAGAGCAGTGTCAGAGTTAAAAAGGCATGCGGGGAACTTGCAATCGGAAGCTTAACATTCATCCCATAAAAACTAGCAATCAGCGTTGGTAACATCAAAATGATGGTTATGGAAGTGAGAAATTTCATTACACTATTTAGATTATTCGAAATCATAGAAGAAAATGCACTCATAGTACTACTAACAATCTTTGAGTAGATAGTCGCCATCGCAATTGCCTGCTTATTCTCAACAATCACATCATCAAGCAGATCATCAGCTTCAGAGTCCTCTCTCAACCAGCGTGTTCGCGAGAACCTCTATAACATTAATTCATTAGAACGAAGGGAAGTATTGAAGAAGACTAGGCATTTCTCAACAAGCATAAGTTTAGTGAGTTCTTGATTCCTCATTGTTTGATGTAAGTTCTTTTCAAGTTCGTTCATATTGCGATTAATATCTTTTAGATAAGTGAGATACTGCACCGCATTCTTTTGCATGAATTGAAGAACTAAGCGTTGCTGGGTTATCTCGAATGGTCTGTGAGTACCATTAACAAACCGCTTTAGGATTTCAATATCTTCTTTGCAGATGGTCACAACTTTCTCATTAGTAATAATAATACCCATTGGGATAGTTCGGAACGGGGTCTCACCTGCATCGACTTTAACCGGAACTCTGAGGATTATAAGGATTTTACCATCTTCATATTCTACACGAGAGTTTTCATCTGCATCAAGGGGGTCAGTAATGAAGTCAAGCGGGATTTCGAGCTCTTTTTCTAAGTATAGTATTTCATAGTTTGTGGGTTCTGTCACATGTGACCAGAAAGATCCATTAATGGTTGGTTGCTCTAAAAGACTCCGCTCATCAATTCCAAAGTGTCTAATCATAACATCACCCTTCTTAGTTTTCCCCATTGATACAGAATACTTTAACTTAGTCAATTAATAATATTTAGAATGCTGATGAAAGTGTATTGTTAATCCCTCGTATAACAAAAAGAGTCCATAATTGGACTCTTAATAATTTGAACCGAACTTGTCGGAACGAGCTAAAGCTTATAATTCAATTGCAGTAACTGGGCAAGTTGAAACGCAAGCACCACAATCGATGCAAGTTTCTTCATTCACAACAGCTTTATCGTCAACCATTGTAAGTGCTGCTACTGGGCAACTGTCAATACATGCACTACAACCGATACATGTCTCTTTATCAATCTTTACAGCCATTTGATCCTCCTGTATTTATTAACTTTATTCTTGATATTTATGAGAGGTTCAGTGTCAAGTTTTTTATTGCCTCTTAATTCCCATTCCTCG
>JAVCCX010000406.1 GCA_030765245.1 Candidatus Zophobacter franzmannii
ATGTATCCCTTGGTACAGACAATCCACCTACAGATGTGTTGGATATGATGGATGTTGGAACTGTAACAACTTATGATGTTGCTGGTCTTACTCCTGACACAATGTACTATTGGCAGGTTGTTCCTTACAATGCAGAAGGTATGGCTTTAAACTGTCCTATTTGGTCATTCACTACTTTTAATTCACCACCGAATGTAGCAACAATAGTTGCTCCAATTGACACTGCAACTGAAGTTAGTGTTACACCTATGTTCGCATGGATGTCAGGTGGCAACTACCCTGAAGGTTACAAAGTCAGTCTTGGTGCAGATAATCCACCAACAGATGTTATGGACATGATGGATGTTGGTATGGTAAGTAGCTATTTAGTTGATACTACTCTAGCGTTCGACACAATGTACTACTGGCAGATCACACCTTACAACATTATTGGTGATACACCTAACGCTCCAGTTTGGTCATTCACAACAAGACCTGACGGTGTTGTAACAATTGGTACAGGTACAGAAATCAATACTCATTTACCTGTTGAAACTGGTCTCGCATATTCATACTCTCAGAGTATCTATTATCCTGAAGACCTCGGTACACCAGGACTTATTTCAACCCTCTCATATTATTACAATGGTTCAGCCACTCTTGATAACAACTCCGACTGGACTGTTTACATGGGCTTAACAACTGATGATTCATTTGCTGATTCATATAGTTGGATTCCAGCTAATCAACTCACTCAGGTTTTTGATGGAATGATTCCACAACCTGCAGGTGAAGGTTGGATTACAATCGATTTAGATGATGATTTCTTATATAATGGCACATCAAACCTTGTAATTGTTATTGATGAAAACCAAACCGGTAGTGGAACTCCAACCGAAGAGTTCTATTGCACAGATACAGGTATAAACAGAAGTATTTATAACTACAGTGGTGTTACAAACATTGATCCTGCAACGCCTCCAACAGCTACCGGCACAAGCACAATGATTCCAAACATCATGCTTGATATGTTGACACTTGGTGATTGGCCATATGTTGTTATTGATACCACTCCACTCGAATACGGAATGCTTGATGTTAACACTGTTTCAACTCCAATGGTTATCGAAATTGGCAACCTTGGTTTTGTTGATGCAATCATCGACCCTGCTATCGCAATCAGTGGTGTAGACGCTGACCAGTTTGTTATAACTGATTTGAACACATATCCTTTAAACATTCCTCAGCTTGGAATAGCCACTATTGAGGTTACTTTCAATCCAACTTCAGAAGGACATAAAGAAGCTATTATAACTATCGTTGACAACTACAATCCAACTCGTGAAACTCACGAAATTGCAGTACATGGTTATGCGTTCGTTGCTGATGGCAATGATACATCTGACATGGCATTTGAGATTGTAACTGATATAGTAGAGATTCCTGCAATCCTTCATGATGGTATGGACCAGGATTGGTATGTCTTCTGGCAGACCGGACCTGCTCACATTGAAATACATACAGAGAATCTCTATGGTTCATTGACTGATACCTATGCAAGTTTCTACGGTCCTTATACTAATTTAGGACTTGTAGTTGATGAAACTATGCCTCTTGCAGAAGATGACAATAGCTTTGACGCTCTCAACCCTGAGATTGCTATTGATGTAACTGATTCAGGTTACTACTATCTTCTTATCGAGAATGCTCCAACAACAAGAGTAGAACGCTGGGATACTGATGACTATATGCTCTATGTAGATAGACCATTCACTTTGCCACCTGCAGCATTGCCTCCAACAGACTTAGTTGCAGATGTTACTTTCCAGGGTATCAATTTAGCCTGGTTAGCTCCTGTTCCTGCAACTAGAGACTTAATGGGTTATAATGTTTACAGAGACGATGTAATGATTAACGCTGATGCAGTTATGAACACTATCTTCCGCGATCCAATCGCTGGTTTAGTATTTGATCAGACTTATCAGTACAAAATTACTGCTCTCTATGATGTTCCTGCTTCAGAGTCAGACCCAACTGCAACTCTCGATGTTACTTTTACATTCGAAGCACCTCCACTCATTGCTGAAGACTTCGAATCATATGCTGACTTCGCAACTGAGTTCGGTTATTGGGAATCTGTTGATGTAGACGGAGCCAATACAATGACCTTTGATAATGGTGTTGATTTTGCAGGTGAAGGTACTCCAATGGCCTTTATGGTCTTCAATCCTTCTGCAACAACTCCACCACTTCAGGATGCAGATGCTTATAGCGGTGACAAATACGCTGCTTGTTTCGCTGCAACTACAGGTATGAATGATGATTGGCTTATCACTCCACAGATTCAGTTAAGTGATAATGCTGTTAACATGAGCTTCTTTGCTCGCTCATATGCAACTGATATGGGTATGGAACAGTTTGAGATTGCCGTTTCTGACATCGCTAGTGCTGACCCAATGGACTTCACCGTTATTAGTGGTGACAATCCTCTCGAAGCTTCTCTTGCGTGGACAGAGTATATGCAAGACTTATCAGCATACTCAGGTCAGTTAATCAGAGTAGCTATCCACAGTGTTTCAGACCAAACATTCTTCTTAATGGTTGATGACCTTATGATCGAGAATGAAAATGGTACACTTGAAGCAGACGACCAGCCTTTCGTTCCTGAGTTAACTGCTCTTAATGGTAACTATCCAAATCCTTTCAATCCTGAAACTGCTATCAGCTTCAACTTGAAAGACAATTCAGATGTTACTATTGATATCTATAACATCAAGGGACAGCGTATAGCTCGTGTTGCTAATGATGTTTATGCAGCCGGTACTCACAAAGTTATCTGGAAGGGCAAAGACCTTCGCGGAAACAGTGTTGCCAGTGGTGTTTACTTCTATAAGATGCAATCAGGCACATATACTAAGACAAAGAAAATGATTCTAATGAAATAAATCACTTAGAGTCTGTAGATAATCTAAGCCCCCGAGAAATCGGGGGCTTTTCTTTTATAGAGCATCCTTAGAAATTACTCGCCCTAAGCTCGAAGAGCTCGTGTGGGAATATGTCATTTTTAAGACTTGAAAATTGGGGGTGCAAGGGGTTGCATTTTTTGTAGGAGTCGATGTTCTGCTCTCATCTGCAGGGGCATAGCGTGCTATTGTTATGCCAAAATAAAAGGGCATAATATATTGTGCCCCTAAAAAACTAACTCTTCAATAATCTATTAACAGCCTTTTTAGCTCTCTGGATAATCTCCTCTTCCTCATCAATATGACGATGTTTCATCAGGATTCTACCGTCACAAATGACAGTATCAACACAATCACCATTAGCTGAATAAACAAGATTGGAAGTAAGGTTATGATTAGGAATTAGTCGATGATGATTGAGGTTTACAAGAATCAAGTCAGCATTCTTGCCAACTGCAATCTCACCACTATTTCGGAAAAAGCTTTTGGTCAGTGGCTCTGTCGCTGATTGATATACTTCATCAGCAGAAGCTATTTTAGGGTCAAGGGTTGTATTCTTATGCAGAAGTGCCATAATCTTCATCTCGTCCAGCATATCAAGATTGTTATTAGAAGAGCAACCGTCAGTGCCAAGGGCAATCGTTAGACCTGCATCCTTCAATTTCTGATAAGGCATAACACCGGGACAAAGCTTCATATTCGAAGTTGGATTATGAGCAATTATCACCTTGTATTTCTTAAGAATCTCAATCTCATTATCGGTGAGATGAATACAATGGGCAACAATCACATCCGGTCCGAGAAAGCCAATCTTATCCAGAAATTCAACAGGACGGCAACCGTATTTGTCCAAACACTGTTGCACCTCAATCACTGTTTCTGAAAGATGGATTGTGATAGGAACCTTATGTTTATCTGCAAATTCTCGAATCCAACGCAGACTCTCTTCTGAGACAGTATAGATTGCATGAGGACCAAGGCAGTAAGTGATTCTCTCGCTATATTTGTCCATAGAGAAATAGAGTGCTTCGTTAAGTTCTCTTTTCTTCTGTGCCTGCTTTGGGTCAAACATATCGATAAAAACTCCTGAGATTAATGCTTTCATCCCCATCTCATCAACAGCTTTTGCACAACCGGGGAAATGCCAATACATATCGACGAAACTTGTTGTGCCTGATTTAATCATCTCCAAACAAGCAAGTTTGGTTCCCCAATAGACATCCTCTTCGGTGAGTTTCGCTTCGAGTGGCCAAATCTTATTCTGAAGCCAGTCCATTAACTCCATATCATCACCGTAACCTCGAAGTAGGGTCATTGCAGCGTGATTATGGGCATTCACAAATGAGGGTAACACTGCCATATCAGTAGCATCTATAACTTCATCAGCTTTCTCTGAGAGTCCATTACCAATCTTTGTAATCAGTTTACCTTCGATGAGTATATCGACTACATCTCCATCATGAACAGCATTCTTAAGTAAGACGGACATTACTTCTCCTTCACCCAAACCTTGCCGTCTGCCTGGATTGAAATAATGTATTCTTCCCATGTGATAGTTGCTTCATACCAATTGGGAGTGATATGAATCCTTGGGGGTGGGAATTCACGACTCACAATGAGCCCCATTTCTACAGGGATATCAGTGTATTGTTTATTCTTGAGTCGATATGTGTATTGCTTGTAGTAAAGCCTACGAAGCTGCCATTTTATGCGTTCAAGGATGTAATAATCCTTCTTCAACACTGTCTTTGGTCCATCATGGAACTCAACAAAGCCCCATAACTCAGGATAGTGCATATTAATCAAACCCTGAGCAGACCAAACCCAGTTATGTTCAGGAGCTTTACGTTTTATATAATCACCATCCACAATGTCTGTATCCCACTCAACACGAGAGAAGTTTACTCTCCATACATCACCCGGTTTCGGTGGAGCACCCTGAGCACACTCTTCTAAAACTTTCCAGGGAATTGCAACCTCGACACTCCAACCATTATCTATATCTGAAGGGTCATTAAGAGTGCCATCAATGTGGACAGCTGACTTTAATCCTTGAATATCCCAGGAGTCAATCGCATTAGGTCCCGGATCACGATAGGCACTAATGAGGAGTAAATCCCAAACAGTATTAAAGGCATTCATCTCGAACTCATAGTAGTTCTTAGTATCACTGTCCGGGTCGATAAATATCTCGAAGTCATTGTCGAAAAAGATAACAGAGTCACGCTCTTTGAGCTTAGCCCAGATGTGTGGTTCTACCATTGCACAGGCAAAATAGAAGTATTTATCATCCCAAAGCATCTTAACATTGGTTTTATATGTTGGTTCAGGTTTTAAACTACCCTCGATATCAACGAACTTCTCTGTCCATTCAACCTTATCCCATGCCTTTTCATCAATCTTACCATCAATATTCAGCGCAACATCTGTCTTCTGACATTGGTATTTAAGAGGTCCATATCCAAGTTCAGGAAGTGGGATATAATCTGTCCAGGCTTCCTCAGCAAAAATGCAGGAAAGGGCAATTATCATAATAAAAACTATCAGTAGTTTCTTCACAAAACACTCCTTTGTAATATCTCTATAATTCTAAAAGTAATCCGATATGGTCTGAGGGATAGATCCCATTCTCATCGCAATCTGTCCCCAATAGTGTAACTGTCTTAGCTTTATCTTTGAGTAAGGGAGAAGCAAAGAAGAAGTCTATCTTCTTGCCAGGTGCTTTAGTTGGGAAAGTAGGTGCATCACTGCCAACAGATATAAACCCATTTTGCTCAATAATCTTAATTGCATCATCCCCTTTCGTTGTATTGAAATCACCGCAGAGAATTGAGTTGTCATAATTCTGATGCTTGATATATTCCACAAGCTTATGTGCATTATTCAGAGCTTCATCTTCACTGTAACTTAGATGTGTATTAAAGATTGTATATTCACCTGTTCTAACCATTTGCACATTGCGAATATTACTATCTTCGTCAGGAGGATACGGATTAAGGATGTAATTAGTGCTCTCTATAATTGGTTCTTTACTGATTACAGATAGACCTTCCCAGAAACTTCTGTCCAAAACATCTTTGGCTAAAAACCGAAGAAAGGCACTTTGGAATCTATAATTATAGTACATCGCAGGCTCAACAGCGAGATTAGCATATCCATTACATCCAAGTTTATAAAGCTCTGAGAGTAGTTGTTCAGCAGTATTCCAACCTGTGGCAACTGTCGATGGTGCATCTTTGTCATACCGAACCTCTTGCAACGCTATTACATCAGGATCATGTTCGGCTATCTCTTTAGCTAAGAGTTTTACTCGCTCTTCCCAATGGGGATGATCGTTGTAATTAGCAATGTTCCAAGATATTATCTTCATATGCTATTGAATAATCAAATATGGTCTCTTAACCCCTGCTCGAATCTGAGTAGCAGGTGAAATATAGCCATGTTGACCTGTCGCTTTAATAAGTAACTCTTTAATGCCTTCTCGCATCTCAAACTTTCCAAAGCCTTCGGTAATAATAAAGCCAAAACCTATCTTCTCGCTACCAGTTAGGGCAACTCCAATCTCATAATGGTAGAAATCTATCCACTCACGATTATCGATAGATGGAGCAATAAGACCTGCAACTTTCTGAGTAGCACAATGGGTAAGAATGGACTTGTTCACTGACTCCATGCAGACGACTATCTTATCTTGAATGTTACCCCCTTTCAGCTCATTAGCATTCTTGAATACTACAATGTTACCACTTCCTTCCTGTCCAAAGCCTATCATTCCATCAAGTTCAACACCTTTACACTTGATTGTTGCTGTTCTCTTATCCTCAATAGCAATAACTTCCCCATTCACATGTGCATAGAGTTCATGTGGCTCTTTATTATAGTGGATAGTCATCGTACCATTGGTAGTGTTGATATCTGTAACGAAACCTGTGGCAGGTGTCCTTACATAATTTATTATCTGTTTTGTAACACGCTTTGCAATAATCTCGTGCCCATAGGCAAGGTCACCAACTCTTTTGGTTATGTATCCTCTTATCTGCCCGGGTTTAAGCCCTAATTTAGCAGCAACATTGATAACCAATGGCTTGAAAGCATGATCCAGCTTCTCTCTAATCAAGATAATTCCAGACAGATAATTAACTTGTTCTACAATACCCGAAGTAGGTGAATCATAGTAGTAAAGTGCTTTTGAAATCCCCATCATTGAAGGCTCAACATGCTTGAATAGACGCTGATTATACTTAATCTCCTGACCATCCTCACAGAGAATACCTGCTTTCATCTTCTCAGGAGTAAACTCTGCACCCATAACTTTATTAATTGGTGCTAACATCAATTTAGGTGGCTCATGTTTATTGAGACCTACAAGTGTTTTCGGTTCCACAGTGTCACCGATTGTTACTTCAATATCACCATCATAAGGTAGGGATTTCTCAATCTCAATTTCACGTTGTTCAAAGTTCTGTGTATAATGTGAGACAAAATGCTCATTTTGAGTTGGTAGTTTAAAATCTGTTTTATATAGGTTCATTGCCTTATTGTATAACTCATAAGGCACGAAATTATCAGCATAACTATTCACAACAATTGGTAGGTCCGTATTGAATGTAAAGGTAGTCTCTGCTTCCTGCAGAAATACTCCCTTCTCTAACTCAATCTTGACTTCAGAATCTTTAGTAATATCTATGAAGTTATAATTCTCACTATAGATCTCAGTTTTATTACCATCTATTGTGATAGTCATTAATAAGTATGGTTTTCTTTTCTTCTTAAACTTAGGGCTCAGACTCAATCCCAGGCGTTCTGTGCACACAGTATTAAGTAGTTCATCTGCAGCCTTTTCTCTGATATTACTTAACTTACCCAAATGAGGTGAGATGAAGTGTTTATCTCTCCAAATCTCAGTCATTCCAAGAGGTTTAAACCCGTGTACAATCACATGTAGAGCCTGTAACTTTGAAGGAGCATGCGAAATTACACCACCGGCTCCGATAACAACATCAAGACCTGCAAGATTAAACTTCATTCCGCTGATAACTTTCTCAGTATAGACATGTTCATAGAACGGATCACGAGCAGCATTCTTCACTTGAGCAAATTGATTCCACTTTACTTCATAGAAATGCATCTCCATATGTTGCTTAAACGAGATATTTATAGCCTCTATTGCGCAAGCTTGCTCAATCATGACAAATACCTCATCCTTAGGTACAAACTGCGGATAAAGCATCTTATTGCTTATATAGTTCGCAATATAGCTTTCAGAAATGTTCTTAGGCAACCATCTCTTGATTCCTTGAACTCCGACTTCAGAGAGCACATTTGATATACTATAGCTCATCCCGGAGTTAGCTCGAACTGTCCTGTGGCTCACCCCACTCAAATATGAGAAGATATCTGTAGTAGCTCCACCGATATCAACTGTCATGAGATTAAGATTCTTCTCACCACTGAGTATCTCCATTGCTACCAACACAGCTCGTGGAGTTGGAACAATCGTATCATCAACAATCTTCTTAATCTCAGAATAACCCGGGGCTTGTTCCATCACATTTTCCATAAAGAGTTCATGCACTTTATCCTGAGCAGGTTTTAGGTTCTCTGTTTCAATGTTCGGCTTTATGTTATCTACAATATGAAGGTCAAACTTATCTTTGAATATTCCCGTAATTGCTTCTCTTATGCTTTTATTACCGGCATATACAAGCGGGATTTTAGCTTTACCAAACTTAGGTTTTGGATGAGCGAGACTTAAAATCTCTGACAGTCGTATTATACCTGTAATTGCACCACCATCATATCCCCCGGAGAAGAGGATTATATCAGGATGAACACCTTGAATAATCTCCATCTGCTCAAGTACTGAGCGTTTATCATCAATAGCAATGGTCTCAAGGATAACTCCACCTGCACCAAGGGCTGTCTTTTCTGCCTTAGCTGCTGACTCTACTTTAGTGAGTCCAACAACAAGGATTTGGAGTCCACCTCCGGCACTACTGGTAGTTAGGTATTTAATCTCATCTAAAAACTCTAATTTATCTTCATTCTTTAATAGCTTTTCACCGGTCTCTGTTTCCAATCCCTTTATTGCTTTGAGAATTCCAAATTTTACATCTTCAAAAGGCTTTTCAACTGTTGTGGGAGAGTTTGCCAAACCGACAAGTTTTGCATGATTGTCATCTATATCGACCAATATTGCTTTTGTAGTAGTACTACCAACATCGGTTATAATAATTCGTTCCATTATATCCTCCTAAGAGCTACCATTACTGGTTATTTAATTTATATCTTTCACAGGGATTGAAGTGTCAAGAGAATATCCTCTTAATGATATTAAGATATCAAGAATTAAGTAGTGCGTTGATGGTCCATTATTTGCATTAATGTAAAATATCACTATTATTTCCTTGTAATAATTAACTCAACACTGATGTTTGGTTGAGAATGAAATTTAAGAGATAAATAAAAATTGTGGAGGCGAAATGAATTACGATGTAATAATCATTGGCGCAGGACCAGCAGGACTATCTGCTGCGGTATATGCAGCTCGTGGAGAAATGAAAACAGTTGTCTTCGATATGGGCATCGAAGGTGGTCAAATGAACCTTACAGATGAAATTGAAAATTATCCCGGATTTGAAAATGTAGTAACAGGCTACGAAATGGGAATGAAAATGAAAGCTCAAGCTGAGAAGTTTGGGACTGAGTTTAAGTATGAAGAGATTAAAGCTGTTTCTCTTGATGGGTATTGTAAAGTTGTTGAAACCGATACTGCTACTTATAGAGCAAGAGCTCTCATTATTGCAACCGGTGCTTCTCCTCGCAGACTTAATATCCCGGGTGAAGAGAGACTTACAGGTCGTGGTGTATCATATTGTGCTGTTTGTGATGGTGCTCTTTATCGTGGCAAGACTGTTGCTGTAATCGGGGGTGGTGATTCTGCTGTCGAAGAGGCTATCTTCATGACCAAATTTGCCAAGAAAGTATATCTAATTCACAGACGCGATGAGCTGAGAGCTGAGAAAGTTATTCAGAACTGTGCTTTTGCTAATGATAAGATTGAATTTATTTGGAATACTGTTCCGAATGAGATTGAAGGTGACCCCGTTGTTCAAAACATTAAGCTTTTCAATAGAGTAGAAGATAAGCACTCTAACCTTGCTGTTGATGGCGTGTTCATCTATGTTGGTATACTTCCAAACAATAAGCTTTTTGAATCCAGAATTGAACTCGATGACGCCGGGTTTGTTATTACTAATGAACTGATGCAGACTAAGCTCCCCGGTGTATATGTTGCCGGTGACTTAAGACAGAAACCTCTTAGACAGGTTATCACTGCTGCCTCTGATGGTGCTATAGCCGGTTGGTCTGCAGA
>JAVCCX010000318.1 GCA_030765245.1 Candidatus Zophobacter franzmannii
AAGATGGCATCGAAGAAGTCAGCAAGTGGTTCAGGATTAGAGATGGAAGGTCCACCCCCAATAATAATAGGGTCATTTTCAGCTCTATCTTCAGATAATAGTTCAATATTTGCAAGCTTCAGCATATATAGCACATTTGAGAAATTGAGTTCTGACTGAAGGGTAAACCCAATAATATCGAACTCTTTCAGGGCTACCTTATTCTCAAGGCTAAATAGCGGGATATCATGCTCTCGCATCATCTCTGCAAAGTCAGGCCAAGGAGCATAAGTTCTATCTGCAACAGTATCCTCTTCACTGTTGAGCACTGTATATAAGATCTTTAAGCCAAGATGTGTAATTCCCACTTCATAAACATCGGGAAAGGCAAGACAGAAGTTAACTTTATTCTCATCCATCTGTTTTTTCTCTGCATTAAGTTCCAAACCAATATATCGAGATGGTTTATCAATCTTTGGGAGAAGGTATTCGTAGCTTATCTTTTGATATTTCATATATTATCCAATCTGTTTATTTTTCATTTCTTGTAATATGCTAATCGACTAACACCGATTTACATAATTCACAGAATATGTAGTATTATTTATACTGGCATTATGTCAAACAGATTGTTTATAACTAATAATTGGCAATATCGTTAAATGTATTTTGCAGGGGCGGGGAACGCAGATTCCCCGTTGCAAACACGGTTTGCACTCCCTCCCAAACCTCACCTTACGGATGGTTGGAAACCTCCGGAATGGAGGTCTTAAACCATTCAACAATCAACCATCTGTCTCCATACCTACTACGCCGTGACAGGTTGCGGAGTTATGGAACCGCAAGGTTTAATTTTAAAAAAAACTTCGATATTCATACAATTTATTACTCTTGAGTCATCCTCGCCCCACTGTCGCAAATAGCTCCTTGCGGTGCAAGTCTTCAGCCATTTGGAGGTCGAGAAACCTCAGAGCCCTTGTCCCATCGTCGCAAAATAGCTCCTTATGGTGCAAGTTCTCCTTTCTTGTGCACAATAAACCTTATCTTTCTTTCATTTTTTAGTGGCTTTAGTGTGGTTCGTGGTTGTAAAGTTCTTGTATTCCCACATTGCTCTATGACAGCCCCCATTTAATACATACTCGACACTTACTACACACTTACTCAGGGAAGTAAGTTAGTCACAATTTGTGTATAACTCTCTGCCGATGATTTCGTAATTATTGCTCGGGGGCACAAAGAGAGGTTTCGCTTCTAATTTGAACGCAAATGAACGCAAATAAGGAAGAAAATTCTATGAGAAACTGTCTTTTTTACTGAATAGAGACATTGGCTTGGTATTCTTATGTTCACACTTACGGCATCTTAACAAACAATGGCTTATAAAATAACTGTATCCGCATATGATATACAATATCAAATCTTCAAAACCACTTTTGATTTGGTAAAATTCATTGCCATTAATTCTACTATGATAATAATGTGGAAGTAGTTTAAATTGTGTATTTAAGAAAAAGCAAATACTGGAGGATATATGAAGAAACGCATTCTTGTTAACACAGGTGGCGGTGATTGCCCCGGATTAAACGCTGTTATCAGAGCTATTGTCAAAAGTGCAGACCTTGATCCCGACAACGAATGGGAAGTTATTGGCAGTATTGATGCCTACAATGGTATCCTCCTTGAACCAATGGAATTAATGGAGTTAACTCCAGAAGTCGTTGGTGGTATCCATGTTCAAGGTGGCACAATTATTGGTTCGACTAACAAGGGTGGACCTTATGCCTGGCCTATTAAAAATGCAGACGGTACCTGGTCTGCTGTTGACCGTTCAGATGAGCTTGTTCGCAAGGTCCAAATGCAGCATTTCGATGCAGTGATAAGCATAGGTGGAGATGGCTCTCAGCGTATTTCTCAACAACTGTTTGAGAAAGGTTTTCCTGTAATTGGAGTACCTAAAACTATTGATAATGATCTAGGTAGTACAGACTATACATTTGGATTCCAGACGGCAGTTGAAACTGCTACCGAGGCTCTTGATAAACTCGTTACAACTGCTGCAAGTCACCATCGTATTCAGATTCTTGAAGTGATGGGTCGTGATGCCGGTTGGATTGCTCTCAGTGCTGCTGTAGCCGGTGGAGCTGAGATCTGCCTTATCCCTGAGATACCTTATGATGTGGATAAGATTATTAGTGTCATTCATGACAGAATGAATGGGAAGCGTAGGTTTGCGAACATCATTATTGCTGAAGGCGCAATGCCTAAAGATGGTCAACAGTCCACTGACCCAGATAACGAGATTGGAAGGAATAATGTCAAGCTTGCAGGAGCAGCATTAGAGCTTTCTCGCCTTATCAAAGAGCGCGGATACAATTATGACATCCGTGAAACTATCCTTGGTCATCTGCAAAGAGGTGGAACTCCTAATCCTTTCGATAGAATCCTTGCTACCCAATTTGGTGTAAAAGCATTTGAACTTGCTAAAGCCGAGAAATTCGGACAGATGGTTGCCTATCGTCATCCGAATATCATATCTGTCCCTATCAAAGATGCAATTAGAAAGTATAAGTTAGTAGATGTAAATTCTGACCTCGTGAACACTGCCAGGAAAACTGGAATCTGCATGGGGGATTAACAATTTCCGATATCTATCTCATGCTACGAACTAGACGGAACCCCGTATTACTACTCCTAATCCCCTGAGTCGCATAACTGCGATCAACTACTCGACTAGAAGACTCCTTATCACTCCAACTAGCCCCACGATAGATACGGCAGGAGCCCCTATAACCGCCCGTTGGATTTGTCTGTGAACCAGCAGAATATCTTCCATACCAGTCCCAGCACCATTCCAAAACATTCCCAGACATATCGTAAATGCCCAATTCATTCGCTTGCTTAGTTCCTACAGTATGAGTCTTATTGCTTGAGTTTGAAACAGACCAAGCCACATTATCGAGTATATTACTCCCACTAAAAGTGTATCCCTTGGATTTACTCCCTCCTTTGGCAGCATATTCCCATTCCGCTTCGCTTGGTAGTCGATATCCATTGGTATTAAAATTGCATTGAATGTTCTTACCAGAACCGCTGTAACATTTCTCTAACCCCTCTTTCACACTAAGCTCATTACAGAATTTCACAGCATCAGACCAACTTGTTTTTTCCATAGGATTATTATCCCCTTTGTTATGAGAAGGATTATACCCCATCACAGTTTCCCATTTCTTCTGGGTTACTTCATATTTTCCAATATAAAAATTACTCACAGTCACTGAGTGAAGTGGCTCCTCATCTTTATCTCCTGAATTACTCCCCATCTGAAAAGTACCACCCTTTACAAATACCATATTGTCTATGATGTCACTTCCTTCTTCAAGGACTATCTGTTTTGGGACTGTTTCATCATCTGTAATAGAAAAGTTTTCTTTGTGAGTCTTGAATTTATCAGCAGTTACAATTAACTCATATTCTCCTATCGGTACATCATTGAATGTTTTTCTGCCTGTTGCGGTATAATACTCTCCACCATCACCATTTAACTCGATCCTTGCATTTTCTGGTATAGCGACAACCTGAATGACTCCAGCCTGTATATCAGGATAAATCTCAAAGGTCTCACTACTTTTTGGTTGAAGGGTTATAGCTCTCGTTATAGTTTCTGCTTTCGGCATTGTCACAACAATCGACAGTACTTGAGGTGCAATTTTTAAATCAGTTATTCCACCTTTGAAGCTTTCTCCATTAAAAGCGACAGTTGCATTGGGATGGGTTTTTACGGTAAGGGTAGCCATTATATCAGTCAGGTTAAAACTTTTCTGTGTTTTAGGTTCTACAATAGTTATTTGTTCAGTAATTGTTTCGTAATTCTCCATTTCAATTCGAATTGGATATGTCCCTGCATTGAAGAAGTTGGTTATTGGTGTTACCCCAAATTTCAGATTATCGATATAGACAGTTGCACCTTCAGGTTCTGTATCTATTTCAACTGTAGCAGGCATGGAAGGCGAGAGTTTAATGTTGAATGAGTTTTTATCCCTACTGATTATCTTCTCTTGTATCTCGGTGCTGAATCCTTCTTTAGCAAGTTTAATCGTGTGTGTCCCACTCTCAATATCAACTGTCAGCATCTTATTCGCTGTTTTCCCCATAGAAACATCATCTACAAAGAGCTCTGCTCCATTTTGGTTACAAGTGACAACAACAGGTATCAAGGTTACAATTCTGTCACCAGTTAGCTTCAAAGTGTAAACTTCTCCACTTCTGATACTACGAATACCATAGGAA
>JAVCCX010000214.1 GCA_030765245.1 Candidatus Zophobacter franzmannii
CCTTGGCTTGACCATCTTTGAGGTCTAAGTAATCAGTACTAATATCACCGGTAAAAATATCTTCTTCTAAGCTAAGGGAAACAAGTTTATCTAAGTTCATTTAATCCTCCTAAATGAAAAAAGCATCTACCGAGTGGGTAAATGCTTTTACTTTCATAAATCTTTGCGTAACTGAGAATTAAATATTCGACACTGATCACCATAGGCTATTAATTCCTTTAAATTTCTTAGTAATGCCACTAATAATAGAATTCCTCATAAGTCAACATCTTTTGGCTTTATATAACTAATTACTAGCAAATTCTAAACTCCTACACTTTACTAGATATGTGGGAATCCTACTCCGTTCAGAATTCTTCAAGTAAATGGGTCTTGGATAAAGAAATTTATAGCCATGTAATATTCTCTCAATATCGTGACGCAATATGATTGATAAAACTCATGGTCGTGACTTAACTACCGGACCAATCCTCAAGAATCTTATGGTGTTAGCTCTGCCAATTATGTTTGCTAACTTTATCCAAACTATTTATAATCTAACTGATGCCTTCTGGCTTGGTAAGATGCCTGAGCACGCTCTGGAAGCTGTTGCTGTAGTAGGGTTGGCTTTTCCTATTGTCTTTACAATAATGGCTTTTGGATTTGGTTTCATGGTTGCAGGAACTGCGCTTATTGCACGCTATAAAGGAGCCGGTGAGTTAGAGAGAATCAGCGAAGTAACGGGTCAGTTCGTTCTTATCCTAATTGTCTTCTCTCTCATTTTCCTATCCATTGCTTTCTTCCTGATTGAACCCATCATTGAATTATTAAAAGTACCCCCTGAACTTCAACCTGACGCTATCTCATATATACGAATTGTGATGATCGGGATGATGTTCATGTTTATCTTCATGACCTACCAAAGTTTCTCACATGGTCTTGGAGATACCTTTACTCCAATGCTTATTTCGTTGTTATCGGTGAGCTGTAATATAATCTTAGATCCTATAGTAATCTTTGGCTGGGGTCCTTTCCCTAAACTTGGCATAATTGGTGCTGCCTGGGCAACTGTATTCTCAAGAGTAATAGGAGCCGGCTTGGCTCTATATTTCCTCCGAAAGAAGGCAAGGATACTTATCCCCCACCTTAAAGACATAAAACCTCGTTGGAGTTTGATGTCCACTATCCTAAAGATCAGTCTCCCGGCGTCAATATCACATTCACTGACCAGTTTTGGATTCCTCTTTCTACAAGGTTTCGTTAATACATTTGGCACTGTTGTCATCGGGGTGTTCTCGTTAGGAAATCGCCTTACAGGATTCTTTATGATGCCGGCAATGGGACTTAGTAATGCTCTGTCGTCAATCGTTGGTCAGAACCTAG
The DNA here is from genome assembly GCA_030765245.1 of Candidatus Zophobacter franzmannii. Lineage (GTDB taxonomy): Bacteria > Cloacimonadota > Cloacimonadia > Cloacimonadales > JAFGVF01 > Zophobacter > Zophobacter franzmannii. Next base: position 1,363 of record JAVCCX010000214.1, read on the forward strand.
GAGCCGGAAACATTAAAAGAGCAGAGAAAAGTGTTCTATATGCCCTTGGATGGGTTACACTGCTTATGGGTATTGGCTCATTCTGTCTGTTTAACTTTGGTGGAACATTTATAAAACTATTCATTAATGATCCAGAGATAGTATTCCATGGTAGTAGGATGTTTAAGATTACTTCTATTGCCTCAATACATTTCAGTATTATCTTTGTCTTTAATGGTGTGTTCAATGGTGCTGGTTATACTAAACCTGCTATGGTTTTGAATATCTCCCGCTTATGGATTCTTCGAATACCTCTTACTTATATTCTTGCCGGTAAAGTTGCTGAGTATATCCCCTGGCTCTATGCAACTGCTCCAGATCTTTTCAGTAAACTCTCAGAAATTGTGACACCTTATAGTTTTGATAGCCTCTTCTGGGCAATGGTGATTAGTAATCTATTTGTAGCCATAATCTCGCTTATAATCTACCTTCTAGGTGGGTGGAAAAGAGTTAAGATCTAGATTGTCATACATAGCAATTAAGTAATACTTATTTCCCTCACTTATTATTTGACTGCTCTTTCTCATTAAAAGTAAACACACCCTCCTCTCAATACTTCATCTATTCATTTTGGCACAATCCGATAAAACCATTGACAAAGAAAAGAACTTCTTATGTTATGCTTATTATTAAAGGTATTTTTTAGGAGGAAGATGTGTCAAAATTACGCTTTGGTCTAATTGGATGTGGACGAATATCTAAGAACCATTTTGAATCAATAAAACTTATTGAGGATGCTGAATTTGTTGCTTGTTGTGATGTAATTGAAGAGAGAGCAAAAACTGCATCTGAAACATACAATATCCCAAACTATTATTTAGATTACCATGAGATGATGAAGACCGAGAAACTTGATGCTGTTAGTATTTGCACACCAAGTGGAACTCATCCTCTTATCGGAGCTGAAGTTGCTGAATACAAAGTCAATGTCGTAACTGAAAAGCCTATGGCAATTAATATCACTGATGCTGATAATCTTATCAAAGCGTGTGATAAACATGGAGTACACCTCTTTGTTGTTAAACAAAATAGACTTAATGCTACCATGCAATTACTTAAGAAAGCAATAGATAAGGGTCGCTTCGGTAAAATATATTTGGTCCAATCCAATGTCTTCTGGCAGCGTCCTCAGAACTACTATGACTCTGCAAAATGGCGTGGAACATGGGAATTTGACGGTGGGGCCTTTATGAATCAGGCAAGTCACTATGTTGATGCTATTTACTGGCTTATCGGTAATGTAGAGTCTGTAATGGCTGAAACTGCGACTCTTGAAAGAAACATTGAAGCAGAAGATACAGGTGTTGCAATTCTTAAATTCCGTAGTGGTGTTGTCGCAACTATCAATGTAACTATGCTCACCTATCCAAAGAACTTCGAAGGTTCTATCACTATCCTCGGTGAGAAAGGTACTGTTAAGATCGGTGGTGTTGCAATCAACAATGTCGAGAAATGGGAATTTGCTGAATATGATGATGATGACAAACTGATTACAGATAGTAATTATCAACCACCTAATATCTATGGCTTTGGACATATCCCTTATTATCAGAATGTTGTAGATGTCCTAGCAGGAAAAGCCGTTCCTAAAACAGATGGAAGAGACGGAAGAAAATCTGTTGAAATCATTCAGGCTATTTATAAATCTTCAAGAGATAAAGTTAAAGTAAGCTTACCACTTTCTTATTAGTAATATGAAGAAAGTTATTACCGTAATAGGGGCTCGGCCGCAATTTGTGAAGTCCGGACCCCTATCAAAAGCTCTGAGAAAGCACTTTCAAGAGATTATTGTTCATTCAGGTCAGCATTATGATGCTAACCTCTCTGAGAATATTCTTCGGGATATTGGTTCTCCGAAACCAGACTACTTCTTGAAAACTATCGGTTCAACCCATGGAGCACAGACTGCTTCAATCCTTAGAGCTACGGAAGAAGTGTTTATCAAAGAATCACCTGATGCTGTTATCGTATTTGGTGATACGAATACTACCCTCGCTGCCTCAATTGCAGCTGTGAAGTTAGGTATTAAACTTGTACATGTTGAAGCCGGTCTCCGTTCATTCAATAAAGCAATGCCGGAAGAGATAAATAGAATTGCAACTGATAGAATATCCGATTTCCTTTTCGCGCCTACTCCTATTGCTATGAAGCACCTGACAGATGAAGGGCTTAAAGATAAGTCGTACCTAACCGGTGACATAATGGTAGATAGTGTTAAGAGTGTGAGTGGTCAAATCACTAAGGATATTCTCAACGCTTGGCAATTAGAGGAGAATAAGTACTATCTTCTTACAATGCACCGTCCCTATAATGTAGATAATAAGGAAAACCTACTAAGGATTCTAGCCGACTTGGCTACACTCCCATACCCAATAGTCTTCCCTATTCATCCTCGGACAAAGAAGGTGTTAGCTGGTACAGATATATCACCTAATATAAAATTGATTGAGCCACAGGGATATGTAAACTTTACCGGACTTCTGAAATACTCACATAAGATGATTACCGATTCTGGTGGGGTTCAGAAAGAAGCATATATTCAAAAGAAACCATGCATAACTCTCAGAACAGAGACTGAATGGGTTGGAACAATTGACGCTGGATGGAACTTACTCCTTCCACCTGAAAATGGAGATTTATCAGAGGCTATAACAGCTTTTAATCCTAGTGGTTCACATCCAGACTTATTTGGTGTTGATGTTGCAGATAAGATGGTACAAATTCTACTGGATAGTCTCTAATGTTCCTTACCCAAACTATCCTTTTTATCCTAAATATCTTTCTCGACCTCATTTACATTGCTGCCTTCCCAATCCTATCCTTAATTTGGAGAGATCCTATCAGTAATGAAAGACTTGGACTTTACCCTCCGAAACTAAACAAACCAATCTGGATACATGCAGCTTCAGTAGGTGAAGTCAATGCTATTATCCCTCTTTTAAATGAGCTGTTAAATATAGGGAAACCGATTTTTATTACTACTACGAGTAGGACAGGACGCAAAAGAGTAAAAGACTTGAACTTGCCGGTAACAATACAGCTCTTACCTCTGGACATTCGCTTGATTACCTGGAGTTTCATGCATAAACTCAAGCCAAGTATGCTTTTGATAGTAGAGACAGAGATTTGGCCAAACTTACTTCTAGCTGCGATAAACCATAAAGTTCCTGTTGGCTGGGTTAATGCAAGGATAGCTAAAAGTTCTGTTGAGTATCTCAATATTTTCAAGTTCGTCTTTAAACCACTGTTCCAAAAGATAAGCTTTGTAAGTGCTCAAACCGGTGTTGACACCAGAAGATTCCGCAAGTTAGGATTTAGCAATGTTACGACTGCAGGAAACCTTAAATTCTGTCTGAATCTGAAGGTACATGATCCTAACAAGATAAAACAAAGATATGGAATAGATAGCTCAGATTTTGTCATTGTATGGGGTAGTTCCCGACCGGGTGAAGAGGAGCTTTTAATCAAGATATTACCAAGATTAGAAGCAGAGATTAAGGACATTAAAACAATAGTTGTACCTCGCCATCTAAACAGGATGGAAGATGTATGCAAAGTGCTAGGCCCTATTCCTTTTACTCTTTTCTCAAAGCATGATGGATTTAACTACAAACTACTAACTGTAGATAAAATGGGCGTGCTAACAGAACTTTATAGTATTGCCGATATCGCAATTATTGGTGGTAGTTTCCGTGACTTTGGTGGACACAATCCATTAGAGGCAGCTTTTTACGGGAAGCCAATAATTATTGGACCATATTATACTTCATGCCGTGGATCGGTAAGAGCTTTGAAGCACAAGCATGCGATTCTTTTCTCTGATGAAGATAAGTTGTTTGATGACATTATGAATCTTTATAACAATGAGAGCACGCGTAAACTTATGGGAGATAATGCTAAGAAGACCCTTGAAGTAAATTGTCAATCTCTGAGTAATAATCTGACATCAATTAAGAAACTTCTCATTTAGTTCAATGCACTCTGCATCCTACTACTCCCAATTACCTAATCATAAAGTAAGGTGTGAACTCTGTCCAAACTATTGCATTATTGAAGAAGGAGAGATTGCACCCTGTCGGAGTAGGCAAAACATTGATGGCACTCTCATTGCTGTTAACTATGGTAAGACATGTTCCCTCAGCATTGACCCTATTGAGAAGAAACCCCTTTATCACTACTATCCGGGCAGTAATATACTTTCATTAGGACCGAACTCTTGCAATCTACATTGTGAGTTCTGTCAGAACTTCGAGATTAGTCAAAATGAGTCTCATACTACTTTTATATCACCGGAAGAGTTATTGAGCCTTTGTCTCGAGAGGCGTATAGAGTCAGTTGCTTTTACCTATTCAGAACCTTTCACCTGGTTTGAGTACTTGTTAGATGCCGGGAAGCTACTCCATAAGTCCGGGATCAGAATTGTACTTGTAACTAATGGATATATTAACCAGGAACCATTGTTAGAGCTTCTCCCCTACATTGATGCTATGAACATTGATCTAAAGGCTTTTAGTAATAACTTCTACCAGGATGTTTGCCAAGGCTCACTGAAACCAATATTAGAGACTATAAAGACTGCAACAAGGCATTGCCATATAGAGTTAACTCATCTACTGATTCCAGACCACAACGATGACAATAAACAGTTTACGGAACTCGTTGATTTCATTGCTAATCTTGATAATGAGATCCCACTCCATATTGCCAGATATTTTCCAAGATATAAACTACAAGAATCACCGACATCGCTTGAACTAATGCATGAGTTCTTTAATCTTGCAAAACAATCTCTCAAGCATGTTTATCTTGGCAATGTGCCGGAAGATTCCATAACTTACTGTAGTAACTGTGGGACAACTCTAATTTCACGGTCATTGACCCGCATTAAGACTAATTATCTTGATAAGGGTATTTGTCCCAAATGCCAGACTGCCCTAAGAGGAAGATTCTAGTGTTTAAGAATAAACTCAAAATGCTGACAGTTAGCGATAGGGTATTCTTTATCTTAATCATCCTATCAGCATTATCTATTTTCTTTGTGCAAACATTTAGAAATGATACAACAATCAAGATAACATACAACTCCACCATCATCGGCGAGTATGACAGTAATTCAAACCAAACTATAACCCTTCCGGACAACCATGGAGTTGTTGAGATACTGAAGGGGAAAGCAAGATTAACCAAATCAGATTGCCATTCACATCTTTGTGAAAAACAAGGTTGGAGCACCTCCCTCCCCATAGTTTGTGTTCCAAATCGTATTTTGATTGAGTTTATCCCCAAGAAGAAGAAGGAAGAGATAATCATCCTACACTAAATAGATAGCGTTAAATTAATTAATCCCATAGTTTTAAGCATATGGAGCATCCTGTCTATCATCCCCTAATCTCCCAATCTTTCCCTTATATGAAGCCTGTTAAAGACGCGTTATCCTCGCGTTAGCTACCCGTTACCCACCCGTGGGTCTCCCGTTGAAAGCCACGAGTTATCCACAAGTTGTGTATAACTTACCAATGATAGAATCACTCGTTTCTAACAAGCGAGGTGTAGGTCTGTTTAAGGGATAATCTGGAATAGTGCCTACATTTCGACTGGTTTTCGATTGAAATAGCTAAATCTTAACCTGAAATTTTGGGTCATAGTAAACGAGAAAGAAACCAATTGATGCTAGATGTCTTTGCTGTAGTGTTATATGAGGTAATCGCAGTCAAACTGTAAACTTGACACAAAGCTGTAACTCTTTTAAATGCCGTTAATATGAGATTTGTGAAATTGTGTATATCTATATCCCTTATCCTTATAGCATTAAGTCTATTAGGGCAAACGACTCCACCTGTTATCAGTGTTGGAGATTCTCTGTATGTGCAAACTTCTAAGCTAGACTCCCTCTCTTTCACTGCTGATAGCCTTAAAACAGACTATGAGAAGCAGATAATCAACCTCTTTAGTAACGCTGAAATTCAGTATCACGACTACACGATAAATTCAGACTCAATCATTGTTGATCTTGAAAATCGTAAAGCTTTCACAAAGGGCCTAACGAATATGAAAGATGATAATGAGATAATGATAGGTTATGACGCATTCTATGATGTAAAATCAGGACAAGGACTACTTTTCAATAGCCGTGGTAAATTCGACGATGGTTTTTACTTTGGTGATGAATTCAGGAGAATAAATAAGAAGACTTATGATATAGATAATGGGTATTTCACTACTTGTGATGATCTGCATCCTCACTTCTATATTAAGAGTAAAGAATTGCGGATTCACGTTAACGATAAGATAATGGGGAAACCTCTGATCCTCTATGTAAATGAGTTCCCACTGCTCTGGTTACCTTACGGCTCATTCCCTGCAAAAAAAGGCAGAAAAGCGGGATTCCTAGTACCGCAACCCGGATACAGTAACTCAGAAGGTAAATACCTTAAAAACTTAGCTTATTATGTTCCTTACAAGGACTACGCTGACTACTTGCTCGCTTTTGATTTAACAGAATTGAAGGGTTGGAAGGCAAGATTTAACAACTCATATAAGAAGCGTTACCTGTATAATGGTGGTGTAGATTTCACATATGCACATAGAGTTAAGGAAATCAATGCTGCAATTGATGATTGGTCGCTTCAGGCTAATCACTTTCAGGATTTTGGAAACAAGACAACTCTCAGAGTTAATCTAAACTATGTTACAAGTAAGCAGATTTGGGAAAGTGAAGACGATGTTGATAAAAGGCTTTCAGAGAAGATTACATCCAGTCTATCCTTCAATAAACCACTTCTAAGTTCTACCTTGAGAGTCTCAGCAAATTATACAGACAATTTCGTTACTGAAGAAAAGAGTATTACACTGCCAAATATAAGCTATTCATTACCTTCAAAACCAATATACGAGTTCTTTACTCCTAAAGACACGAAAGTGAATCAGAATGCCTGGTGGACTAAATTTAACTTTAGTAGTACATTCACTGCAATTCATACGGGAACTATTAAAGAAAAAGACCCCGAGTTTATGGATATCATCTGGGATAACTCTAAAGACTCCTCGGATGTATTTGTAAACGAACATCATGCAGGGGTTAAGTTTGCTGAGACTGTCTATTACACAGATAAGTACTTCAATTGGCTAACTTTCACACAATCATTGAATTATAATGAATATTGGTTCGATAGAAGTGTTGTTGAAGATAAAGTAGGCAGAGCAGGTGATTATTCCGCAACATCTAAAGTTAGTACCGTGATTTACGGTTATCAGAAGTTTAACGGTTCCTTCTTCAAGGCTATGCGACATATTCTTAAACCATCAGCAAGTTTCACTTTCAGACCAGACCTTTCTGAGGATGCAGGTGACTATTATACATTTGGGTCAATATCTCCTTATACCGGCTCTAAAAGCCGAAGAGTTGCCCTTAGTTTAGGTCAGGAATGGCAGATTAAATACTTCAATAAAAAGACTGAGAAAGAGGAGGTTATTAATAACCTTCTATCTATGAACAGTAATTGTAGTTATGACCTTGAAAAGGATGAGAAGGAATTCTCTGACATTTCTCACTCACTGAATTTCCGTCCAAAATCAGGAAAGCTATTTAATGCAAATGTTAGTTATAATAATTCAGTACGATTTAGCCAGGACCCGTATGAAATGAGTTGGCTTGACTGGAAAACTGAGAATTGGAATTTCTCTCAGACTCTTACATTAAGTGGTGATACTAAATCATATAACTATTTTCAGAATCCTACTAA
>JAVCCX010000001.1 GCA_030765245.1 Candidatus Zophobacter franzmannii
CGGCTTTCATAAGAGAGCGAATAGCTGTAGGAGCTGAGTACCAGATAGAAATCTTGTGTTTTTCAATAAACTTGTACCATGCATCAGCAGAGAAGCCAATGTCATTAACACACTGAGTAATACCGGATGCCCAGGCACCGATGATACCATACGAAGTTCCTGTAACCCAACCCGGATCAGCAGTACACCAATAAATATCATCATCTTTCACATCGAGAACCCATTTAGTTGTAAGGTATTGTGAGATGAGTGAATAATGAACATGCATCACGCCTTTAGGCATTCCGGTAGTTCCTGATGTATAATGAAGAAGAGAAGGAGATTCAGTCTTTAGGTAGGGTAGATGTACAAAGGCATCAACGCGTTCGATTCTATCCAGATGTAAAGCAACTTCGTTCTCTTTCAGAGGTGACTTCTCGTTATCGTCTACAACGATAATAGTACGAAGGTGGGGAAGAGTCTCAACGATTCTTCTAACCTTACCGAGATGTTTCTTCTGAGTTATAATAGCGGCAGTGTCAGCGTTATCAAGGCGGACATGCAATGATTCTTCACCAAATGCGGAGAAGAGTGGCTGAGCGATAGCACCTATTTTAAGGATACCGGCAAAACCGATATAAAGTTCAGGAATTCTATCTAAAAAGAGACAAACTCTCTCTTCCGGTTTAATTCCTTGTTTTTGAAGGAAATCACCAATTGTATTACTAAGTTGGCGAATATCATTGTAAGTATAGTTCTTTTCCTTACCACCGATACCTTCCCATTTAAGGGCGAGTTTATCACCTTTTCCCATGTCACAGATACGATCTGTGCAGTACCAACCGATGTTAATATTATCACCTGGTTTGTAGCCAAGTTCATCTTCGGAAATTTTCCAATCAAAGTTCACGAGTCTCTCATCATAATTGCCAATATTGTGCATAAGGTTGAACTCCTTTTCTGATAGTCTATTTTTTATTTACATTAATCATACGATATGATGAATAATGCTCAATTTCGCAGAAATTAGTGCTAGCTTTTATTTTGTCAATAAGTATTTGAACAGGGTTCAAATCTATATTTATATGGTAATGATATATTTGCAATATATGAACACCCTTCATACTCGCTACTTTGCTATTATAAGCGAGATAAGACAGGTATGTATCCTATCGTAAATGTATAATATAGTTAAGCAATAATTGCCATTTAAGATGTGCATTTAGGTTTAATTTATCATAACAACCTCATTTGCTATCTTCCAATTATATCTAATACGAATAGGTTTACCTTTGTACAGCGACTCCCTGAGTTGCCGGCAATTCGCAGAATTGCTTATCCCTTCTTTGCATTATCTACTTTGTTATTATTGATAGCTTTTCGAGCTATAAGCAAGTGAGTCACTCGCTTTACTTTTGTATACCGGAGTGGTTTCTTGCACACCACTTTGCATTATGCTCCAGCATTTCTCTTTGTATTGGACATAATCCCAGCATTCTTTCGTGCCCTTTAGTGTCGTTCGCCTGTCGGGGCGCAGTTTGTAAAACGAAGACCGATGGTTGAATCCTATGTATCTTTATCGTCATCCTTCTTCATCTTGTATAAAAAATTGTCCTTTCTTCTCTTGTTTCGTGTTTTTTCGTGTATTTCGCCTGTCGGGGCGTAGCCTTTGGCGAAGACCGATGGTAAAAATCCTGTATTTCTTATCTGTCCTCCCTCTTGAGCATAATCAGATAAGATAGTTGCTTTCGTTTCACTCAAGCGAGCTCTTCTCTTCGTTCCCCTTTCGCTAAAGCTATTGGGGGGCAAGCCGACAAACTCCCAGAACAAGGTTTCAGCATTAATTACATTTTCTCTTTGCATCGAACATAATCCCTGCATTCTTTCGTGTCCTTTCGTGTTTTTCGTGGTTGAAAATTCTTCTCTCCCTGACAATTCCAACACCTACACAGTGCGTTTAATGCGGAGTTTCGGGCTTTCCCCCAAGGGTTGCCAAGGCTGAGCTAAGAATTACTGGAGTGGAGTACCAGACAGGTAAGGGAAGAAATGGGCATTAAAAGACCATTCTATAGGTGTTACCGCGGTGATAAAAGACCAAATGATAAGAGGATGAACAATGGGTATATAGAAGATTTAGAATATGCAGAAGAACCTATTCATTATCTAAATGCATATTTGCTAATCCAAAAAGATCTGCTAACTCTTTTTGAATATGTCCATCCGTCAGATAAGAACCTTCAATCATTTTCGTTACGCATCCATGAGTTGTTAATGCGAACATGTATAGAGATCGAAGCAAATTTTAAGGCGATACTAAAAAGCAACTCTTACAATGCGAATAATAGATGGGACATAAAAGATTATCGACTTGTAAATATAACACATCATTTAGATGACTATGTTATCATAATACCATCTTGGAGGGGTGACTTTAAGAGGGTGAAACCATTTATAGAATGGAAAGATGCTCAGCATAAGGGAGGACCTAGTTGGTATAAGGCATATAACAAGAGCAAGCACAATAGACATGAAGAATTTGAAGTTGCAAATCTAGAAAATCTTGTATATGCGGTTACAGGATTATTAGTGCTAATTGTGTCTCAATTCAAAGATTGCTCATTTGAAGGATCAAGGAATGCTCATTTAACTGCAACCTTTAATAAAGGTAACAAAGGGTTTTGGGGTCTTGGTAATTACTTTGTTATCGAATACCCAAATAACTGGTCTGAAGAGGAAATGTACGATTTTGACTGGA
>JAVCCX010000385.1 GCA_030765245.1 Candidatus Zophobacter franzmannii
ATCTCACACCTCCATTCTTTAGCAATATGTTATTTATAGTTACTTCTAAAAATTTAGGTCCCCACTCTTTAAGAGAAATCATGTCAGGAAGTTCAAAAGAACCCCAAACAATCCCAGCCATCACACTTTTAAAGTAAAAATTATACTGGCTTGCTGTCATAAAATCTTTAAATAGCCCGGAATCAATTACTTCCTGAAAGATGGTAGTAAAGTTGAGCATTACCTCTTTCTTCCTCGTATCCTCAGGTGCAATTTTAGCACCTTGTATCTCTGCCTTTGTCACAACAATCTCCAGTGCCATATGGAAGTTTTTATTGTTCTGAATGAGCTCAAACATGGAAGTATATATCTTTTGTAGCTTTTCATCTGGTGGTATCGGCTGATCACGGTAGTAACTAACTACAGAACCAATCTCATCAAGATTCTCTCTCAACATCTTTAAGAACAGTTCATCCTTACTTTCGAAATGCCAGTAGAGGGCTCCTTTAGTAACTCCGGCTTCTTCACAGATATCACTTATAGATGTTGCTTTGAATCCATTTGTATGGAATATCTTCAAGGCAGCATTTAAGATTATCTTTCTTGTCACTAAAGAATCTTCTTTCGACCTTCTCATTATCTATCCTTTTACATACTTTGCAGTATTTACATTCTTTATCTATTAACTATTAGTGCGTTATCTCTCTATATAATCGATTTATTAATGAAACTATAACTAACAACATACTATTGCAAATTATAAATTCACTTGGCATATTCTTCTACAACCTTATTTTAAGGGAGTTAACCACACCTTATCAGCTATACCTTACGATTTATACAAACCAGTTGGTATGCGATATTCTGTCAATACAAATGTGCCGGTGGTCTGGTAAAAAGGTTTGAATTAGGATTCTAAATTGTGTGAGTTATTTGGGAATGCAGTATCTAAAAGCCTTTAAGTAATCAATCACGAGATTAAGAACTTTAGTAGGGGCTTGGCGTATGTTCCATTGTATTTATATGGAGTTAACCGACTGTGTCGGTTTAGAGACGCATCTACGCAGTTGATGCATTCCAAAGCAACTCTGTTGTGGTTTTACCTTGCGGATGGTCCCAGACCTCCGAAATGGTGAAGATTGCTTACACCATACACAGTGTATTTATTGGCTTGCATTCTGGGAAATGATGCTTTAGCTTCATCGTATTTGTATCTATTGGGACGGGGAACGCCATCCTTCGCTAAAGCTTCGATATGACTGGCCGATTCCCCGTTGCAAACAAAGTTTGCATCTCTTAATTCCCCTTCCTCGAAGGGGTGCCGTTGAAAACGGTGGGGTAGTTCTCGTATTGCATTTTGCATTTTCCTATTTGTTGGCATTGATTTTGTTTTGTAGGGGTCAATGGCGTTGACCTTCCCCTTTTTATATTCTCCGCAAATTATGAACTTGCACCGGTCTTCGCTAAAAGCTACGCCCCGTCAGTGCTGAAGAGACCATCCCACTAAGAGTAAAGCTAAAGCATTACTTCCCAGCCATTCCGCTCCATTTTTCGCTCTCTTTTCTCCACTAAGTTATACACAATTTGTGTATAAGTCTCTATAAACCTTTTTTTAAGTATTATATTAGAGCCCTAAAAAGGCATAAACAGAGCAGTTTTGACACTTTGGGAGATATTTGCGACGGTGGGGAGAGGTCTTCAAGAGTGATAAATTGTATGAATAGCATTGCATTCCCGCCCCACACTCACTCCGTTCACTGCGGTGCAGGTCTGAATACAAAGGAAAACATGCGGAAATAGAGCAAACCTCGATAAGAAAACGAAGTAACAGGCTTATAATAATTAATTCCCTTGACTTTAAATTTGTGCTGTCCTATTTTAAGATATGCAATAAATTACGCACAATATTAAGAGAATACCTAACTGGATTTTAACAATTATTCTATTTATTAGTACTACTGGCTATATTTATGCTGAGAAACTCACTGATGTTCGTCTACAACTGAAATGGGAACACCAATTCCAATTCGCAGGATACTATGCTGCTATTGAGAAAGGATTCTATGCAGAAAAGGGATTCAGGGTCCAACTCCTACCCCCTATCTCTTCTGAGACGCCTTTTGATGCAGTAGTTAAGGGTAATGCTGAATTTGGAACAAGTACCACTGATATCTTGATTGCCAGATCAAGGGGTGAAGAAGTCATTGTTTTAACCACACCCGGTCTTGCATATTTATACTTCTTAGCTAGTAACTCTTTCTGAAATACAATCACATTCTCAATTTCAAGTCTAACAGCAGAACCTGGGATTGCATCTCCATAGTGTTCAGAGAGGTGGAGAACATAGTCTCCTTTCGAGATTTGGCAGCATAATGGAGCTTCAGCATCGAATCTATGCTCCCAATCTATCTTAAACCCAAGAAAATCCAGATAGAACTCTCGAGCTTTAGCTTCATCAAACATTCTAAATATCGGGATTACTGGTCTCATATTTCCATCATTTATTGTTTATATATGTTAATAGCAAGAGAGCTCAGAGCAAACGACTATTTTGTTTATTTTCAACAAACTCCTTCACTTTCAAAGCAAGCTCTTCTACCGGATAATCCCAATCGAGAATCAAGTCTGCGTGGACTTTAGTCTGCTTAAGGATAGTAATATAAACCTTCTGAGTAATCTCAATATAAGAAGTAAGGTCATCTTTCTGGTGTTTAATAAGCTCTTTTAATCCTTTCAAGATCTCCTCTTTGGGATACTCATCCAGTTTATCAACAGGTATTGGTTCAATCCCCCGCAATATCCTTCTTGCGAGTGAGATCTCTGGAGGTGTGTCGATCACAACAAAGTAATCTATCAGGTCGGCAATCTCAGCTCTTTCTTTTCCGGTAGGCTCTTCAAGGACAATAATATCATTCGGCAAAACCTCTTCTTTGGTGCGTGGATTAATGATGGTTTCACCATTCTTAAGTTTCCGTAAAGCCTCTGTGAGTTCCTGGCATTTCCAAGTATTCAGGTCAGCTCCATCCTCAAACCACTTTACCAAATCTTTAGGATAGTGTTGCTCTAAGAAGTAATCATCAAAGAACATCCGTGCTGCTCCCATCAAATCAGCAGTCTTATTCACAAGCGTAGTCTTTCCACCCCCCGATATCGCTCCAATCGCTATTACTAATGCCACATTATCCCCCTTACATTCATTTATAGTGTAACAAACATCGGGATTTAGAAAAGATGTGTCAAGTATCGGTTTACTTCTCAAATTCTCACCGTTCTTTCATCTTCTAATCCTGTAGGGATTATCTGTGGGTAGCAATGGGTGGAACCCATGGTAACGCCTCTAATAAACACAGCCCTATATGGGCTTAACTTGCCATAACAGCCATAAATATAAATAGCATATTCAACCCATATAGGATTGATGTGGTTGTTGATACATAACCCCAGGTTTCACCTGGGGCTACTGACATGTAACCCCGATAGGGTTAGCAAAAAAATGCCCAGCTCAAAAACAATAAACAACAAGACAAAAAGTTGAAGCTAAAGCATCACTTCCTAGATAACCCGTTCCCCATCTTGTACATCTAATCATTCTTCCTCCTCTCATTTCCGCATGTCGGGGCGAAGCCAATGGTGAAGACTGATGCTTTCGGTGCCTTCGGTGGTAAAAGTATCTTTCCTTCTTGGTTTTCTCCTCTTATTTAGTGCTTTTTGTGTGGTTCGTGGTTGAAATTCCCTCCCTCTTTTCCCTTGACGAGAAACCGCCTTAAAACTTTTGTCTGACAAAAGATATAAAGATTGAGGGAGGAGAAGTGTTACAACTTTCCATCAAACAGGAAAAGATAGAGAAGGCGAAGAAACTCGCCGGACAGATTGTTAATTCATTTGATTGGCTTTTCAATGGTTACAGCTCAGAGACTATCGAGCGGACTATTGTAAGATTAATGGGTATTGACGGTGCAACAAGCGATGGGACTCCTTTCCCTAATGTTATCGTTGAAGACCTGAAAAGCAAGAAGGTATTAGAACGCGGTGTTGCCTATTGGGTAGCAAACGCAATGTGTGCCTTGAACCTTACAGCTCAAGAAGTTGCGGATAAAGTAGCCATAGGTGAACTTGACCTTAGTAGTGTCAAACCACAGGCTGACGAGAAGGTGTTGGAAGTTATCAATACCCAGACAGCCACAATGCTTAAGCATATCAAATCCCAGAATAACTTCCGTGAAGAGAAGTTTGCGACTTATGGTCCTCGCAGAAAGCCAGCTCTCTATGTGATTGTAGCGACCGGTAACATCTATGAAGATGTTCTCCAGGCTCAGGCTGCTGCCCGTGAAGGTGCTGACATTATCGCGGTTATCCGCTCTACTGCTCAATCATTACTCGACTATGTGCCTTATGGTGCAACCACTGAAGGTTTCGGTGGTACATTCGCTACTCAGGAGAACTTCCGCATCATGCGTAAGGGACTCGATGAAGTTGGCGATGAAATTAAAAGATATATCGGGCTTACCAACTATGCTTCCGGTTTATGTATGCCGGAGATCGCAGCGATGGGTGCAATTGAGCGTCTTGATGTGATGCTTAATGATGCGATGTACGGAATCCTGTTCCGTGATATCAACCCTCGTAGAACCCTACTCGACCAATACTTCTCTCGCATGATCAATGCCTATGCAGGAATTGAGATTCAGACAGGTGAAGATAACTATCTTACCACATCTGACGCGATTGAGAAAGCATATACAGTTACCGCATCTCAGCTGATTAACGAACAGTTTGCTGAATATTCAGGAATCAAGGAAGAAAAGATGGGATTAGGTCATGCCTATGAGATTAATCCTGAGATTGAGAACAGCTTCTCGTATGAGCTGGCACATGCCCTGCTTACAAAGACCATCTTCCCTACTGCTCCGGTGAAATACATGCCACCTACCAAGTTTGCCTCAGGTAATGTCTTCAAGACTCACCTGATGGATGCAATGTTTAACTTTGTTGGACAGCTTACCGGACAGGGTGTACAGCTTCTCGGGATGATGACTGAAGCGATTCATACTCCGCATATTGCTGATAGAGCACTTGCGATTGAGAATGCGAACTATATCTTCACTGCTGTGAAAGACCTTGGTCAAGAACTTACCTTAGATCCTGACGGGTTTATCAATAAGCGTGCTAATTTAGTCCTTGACGAAGCTATCGACTTCCTTCAGAAGGTTGTTGATACCGGACTCTTTGAAGCTATGGCTCGCGGTGACTTTGCAGATATTAAACGCCCTGAAGATAAGGGTAAGGGTGCACAAGGTGTATTCAAGCGTTCAGACAACTATCTCAACCCATTCCTTGAGCAGATGAAGCAGGAATTGGGACTAAACAGGTAAGGAGGAAAGATGCCGGTTAAAACAGATCCAAAAAGAATTAGACCTTATGGTGATACACTGAATGACGGAAGAGTTCAGATATCTTTTACTCTGCCTGTACCTTGTGATGAACAGGGAAAAGAAGCTGCTCGCCAGATCCTTCGTAAGATGGGAATGAGTGAAATAGATGTATGTCATATGAATGACCTTACAGAAGGCTTTACTCATTTCAACGCCTATGCAACTTCTAATGCTGAAGTTGACCTCACTTCTATCAAAGTGAAGATTGTAGAGACTCCTGTGATGGATATGTATGAGAATGATGAGTATATTGATCAGAATATCGGTCGTGACCTCATTGTTGTGGGTGCTTGTATCGAAAGTGATGCCCATACAGTTGGTATCGATGCAATCATGAATATGAAAGGTTATAATCATAGATACGGTCTAGAGAGATATAAACATATCGAAGCTATCAACATGGGTGCTCAGGTGTCATGCGAAGACCTTCTTCAGAAGGCTCGTGCAGTGAATGCGGATGCTATTCTTGTATCCCAGATTGTGACCCAGAAGAATATCCATATAGCTAATCTTACAAAGCTTATCGAGATGGCTGAAGCAGAAGGATTGAGAGATAAAATGCTCTTTATCTGCGGTGGACCAAGACTCAATCACGAGATTGCAATTGAACTCGGGTATGATGCGGGATTCGGGACAGGTTCCTACTCTACAGATGTAGCATCCTTTATCTCTGTGACTATTGCTGAGAAAGCTGAAAACAACTAAGATTTACAGAATTATATAAAGAAGGCTGTTTCTACGGGAACCGCCTTTTCTAATACCTATTCAATATTTACTTTGACATCTTATTATAGGGAAACTACTTTACGATTATAAAAATTCAAGCGAGGCATGGATGGATTATAAAGTAACAAAAACGGTTAACCTAGTCAAAGGCACACGGGACGATAAGAGAGAAGAAATATTACAGTATTTTAGAGATACATGGGAAATTGATGAACAAATATTTGCATCACTGAAACCCGAATCTTTTTACATGAGAGCGGATGCCCTGCGACATCCTATCATCTTCTACTACGGGCATACAGCAACTTTCTATATCAATAAACTGGTGATATCTAAGG
>JAVCCX010000349.1 GCA_030765245.1 Candidatus Zophobacter franzmannii
TAATTGTTATATTTGGGTCAGTTGAAGTAATCATAATGTTCAAGTCACCCGAAACATCCACACCAACATTTTCAATTTCAATATTAAGGTCACCTGTTCTTCCGAACTGGTTATCTGTTGTAGTTGCGAAATCAAGGTTGTTTACAACAACATAAGCACCCGCAGCAGCCATTACCATAACATCAGCAATATAAGTTTCCTTATTAAATGCAGTAACAGTTACAGTCAAAGTTGTTGGAGCTGATGGAACCGGTGAAAGAGCTACTGAAGCAGCACCGTTACTATCGGTATAAGCTGATCCAAGTAAAACACCGTTGTCCGTAATACTAACGAGAGCAGGATTATCTCCTGTAACGCCGGCAACAGACACATCAAAGTTTGCGTTGCCTAAGAAATATGTAGGCATATGAGTAACAGTAATCTGTTCAGGCTGTTTACTTCTATACATAAGAGAGGCATCACCAAAGATGTGCCAAGTCTTAAACATATCTATACCATCAGTGCCATAGTTATCCATCATCTCGCATGAACCATTGTAATATATTCCACCAAGACTGGTCTTTTCTTCAGCGATGAGAAGGTCTGTCATTTCATCTTGACCATTCATTGGAGAGTCCCATGACTGATTAATAGATGAGGCATAAATTGCAATAGCACCTGTTGGGTTATCTCCATTTTCGGCTCTCATCCATGCTTCAGCAAAGCAAGTTAAGTTAACAAAGTTACCATTAACACAAGCAACACTTACGATGAACGGAAGCATATTATCATTTGTTAACGAGTTCACATTGCTATTACTAAAACCTGTTGTTGACCAGGCTGTATCAGAACCATGACCAACATAATTAATGAATCCACGACCCTGGTTAAGGTTGTTAGAAACAGTTGATGAACTTGCACCTGGATCATAAATCTGATCCACACTGCTGTATCCATAACCTAAGAGGTCATCTCTAATATAGTTCATATGAACAATATCAGATTCTCCCAAATCACCTTGGCTACCGCCACCTTGATCAGATGCAACACCCATGGCATTGTTAAGCCATGTAGCACTGCTATCGAGGTCTCTTTCATAAGCTACAGTTCTTTCAATCTGTGTTTCTAATTGAGGCACATCCTCAGCAGAGAAACGACCGATAAAGATATCAGGATAGCTATCAGTACCATCTACAAGAGCAAATGAAGGGTCAGAGCCACCACCACTCTGTGAAAGAGTAGGGAGCTGACCTCCATCACCAACTAACTGAACAAAAGTAAGCTCAGGATGGCTATTATAATAGGTTTGAATATAAGTTCCAATTGCATCTGCAGTAGAACCGGCAACAGAGAGATCAACCATCTCAATCTGCATACCCTTTTGAATCTTCCAATCTACATAGTCCTGCATTGTTGCATGGAACATAGTTGGAGCAATCACAAGGATAGAGCCAATATCTTCAACCGTGGTATATCTGTCGGTTGTAAAGTTGATAAAGTGGTTGCGATAAAGACTTGAAAAGTCATTTGAGTAGGAGCTCAGTTCATTGCTTTTAGCATTAATTTGGTTAAAACCTGCAGTAGAAATTTCTACAACTAATTTGGTGTAAACCCTCAATGTCTGAGTCGCAGGATTGTAAGTAAAAGGTTTAAAATGTACAACAACACCTCTAACATCTCTAAGAATGTAAGGGTCGCTTACAGATGCGATTGAGCTTGGGAAGAAGCTGTCCTGTTTGTATACATCACTAAATGTATAAGGTACAGTATTAGGGTCGATATCACGAGTAATAACACCCTTTGATGGTGCTACAACCATAGGAATATCAGTATATTCACTTCTTCTAACTTTAACAACTGCATCTGCCTGTGCAGGTATTACAATACTTTGATTCACTTCAGGAAGCTGTGGATTGCCGGCGGTCAGGCCATTGGGTTCTCCTGCTAACTGAATCAGGTTGTATTCTTTGCCGTCAATACGAACACTGCCCTTATCAAATTCACTAACATTTAATTCCAATACTGTGGAACTATTGTCAGAACTCAATAAGCGAACACCAGTGTTACCTGAATTCAATGTTACAGACTCACTGAAAAGTAAACCCGAGAGCACAACGAGTGCTATTAACAGGTAAAATCTCTTCATCTTTTCTCCTCCATATATATCTAAATAATTTTCTCTATATTTATATTATGCAATTAAAGTTCCTAAATCACTTCTGTTTCAAGCCTAGACTAACTTTGTTACCTAATGTCAAGCTCTTTTTTTTAAACCGCAAAACTATTACAGCTAAATCTAACTCCCATATATTAATTAATTTTAGCCTATTTCTATCCTTATCAATTCTTATCTATATCTGATAGTATAATCCGGAAAACTCTAAAGGCACTTTCGATTCTCTTCCGTCCTACCTACACCTTTGTCTAAAAGATAAACACAGCACTGGGTTGGTTGAACTGTAGTTACTCGCCTTCGACTTGCGAGCTCCTCCCGTTTATCGTCACTTCGTTCGTTATGGTGACAGCTATCATCTGTTCCTCTTTTTTGACAGTTCTTTGAGCTGAACTCGACCGAGACAGTCGAGTTACATTTTGCCAGACCTGCACCGCAACGAAGTGTGGGGCGGGAATGGTATTATAAGTAAACACATTACTATTTATTTCTGATGTTCTCGCCCCATCGTCACAAATAGCTCCTTACGGCTTGTCAGGGCGTAGCTTTTAAGCGAAGACTGGTGCAAGTCCACA
>JAVCCX010000118.1 GCA_030765245.1 Candidatus Zophobacter franzmannii
ATGAGAGAGACTATGAGAGAGATTTGTGGGGGAGTAAAACTCAAGGACTATATTCTCGACCTTGTCGTTGCTACCCGTGAACCTGGAAAATACAGAAATTTAAAAGAGTTTGAAAATATGATAGAGTGTGGAGCTTCTCCTCGTGCAACTATCGCTTTAGCTCGTGCAGCGAAGGCTCATGCTTTCGTCGAACATCGGGGTTATGTGCTTCCGGATGATATCAAAGCTATTGGTAAAGACGTCTTAAGACATAGAATTATACTTACTTATGAAGCAGAAGCTGAGCAGATAACTCAGGATTATATCATTAATCGTATCTTTGATGAAATTGAGATTGCTTAAGAGATTATGGAAACCAGTGAAATACTTAAACGAATCAGAAAGATTGAGATAAGTACTAAAAATCTTGTAGAAGAGGTATTCGCAGGTGAATACCACTCTATGTTCCGAGGGCAAGGTCTAGAATTCTCCGAAGTTCGAGAGTATATGCCCGGTGATAGTTTCCGTGATATCGATTGGAATGTAACTGCAAGAATGGGGATTCCTTTCATCAAGAAGTTCGAAGAGACTCGTGAACTGAATGTGCTCTTCCTTGTTGATAGCAGTGCATCTACTGTGTTTGGAACAAAGAATTATCTCAAATCTGAATATATAGCTGAAATTACTGCCGTTCTATCTTTCTCTGCCTTATCTAATCAGGATAAAGTTGGACTATTGCTTTTCTCAGATAGAATAGAGAAGTTTATTCCACCTCGCAAGGGTAGAAAGATTGCCTTACAGATTCTAAGAGAGATCCTCTTTTTTGAACCCAAAGGTAAGAAAACTGATATTAAACAGGCTATAGAATATATCTCAAGAGTAACTAAAAAGAGAAGTATCATCTTTGTTATTTCTGACTTTCTTGATGATGGCTATTGGGACAGTCTTAAGCTACTCTCCAGAAAACATGATGTTTTAGCATTACAGATTATCGATAAAGCAGAAACAGAATTACCTGATGCAGGAGTACTACATCTTGTGGATCCTGAGACCGGGAAACAATTTACTGCCAATACATCGAATAAGAAAGTAAGAGAGAGATTTAAGCTACATACAGCTATGCTTGAAGATAAAATAAAGCGTAGTTTCAAAGAGAATAGAGTTGATCATTTGAGTCTTCACACAGACCAGTCATATGTACTTGAACTCCAAAGATTCTTTAAACAGCGAATAAAGCAGAAAGCAAAAAGATAGTATGAAACGAATAATTTTTACTCTAGTGCTAATTAGTCTTGGGCTTGTTTTAAATGCTACCAAGATGACAGAGACTATTACTGAACCTGACACACTTACCATAGGCACACCTATAGATTTTGTGATAAGATTCTCTCCCCCTGTGGATAGTGCATTTGTGGAAGTCCCTGATACACTTACTACTTTTGATGTAATTGGGAATCTACCCCTTTATGAAGCTGACAAGCTTAGTGGAATTAAGATGATTCTGACTCCATTTGAAACTGGTCAACTCCCGTTCCCATCCATCAATGTGATGACCTGGGACGAGGAGATACTTGAACAACATCAAACAAGACACCAGTATTTTATGGTGCGGACAGTTCTCCCGGATAGTGGAGCTGTATTAGTAGATATATCAGAGCCAGTGACCGTAAGGTTGAACTTTTGGGATTACCTGCTGATAATCAGTTCAATTGCCCTTCTAGTCCTCATAATTTGGGGAATAACTAAAATCCCTCGAAAAGATGTTAATAAACCTAAATATGAAAAGCCAGAGGTTATAATACCTGCATGGAAAACGGCTTTAGAAAGTCTTGAAGAGTTAAAGTCCAAGCAATTGATAGAAAAAGGCGATTATTTATCCTACTACTTCGAACTCTCATCTATTTTAAGGTGGTTTATTGAAGATAATTTTGGTATAAATGCTGCAGAGATGACAACATATGAAATAAATGATGCACTGTCAGATTTAGAGGTAGAAGTAAGACCTGAGATTAAGAATTATCTTTTAAACTGTGATATGAAGAAGTATGCGAAACAGATCCCAACAATGGAAGAAGCAGATAGTTCTTACTATTGGCTACATAAATATTTAACTGAAGTTAAGCAGATAGAGTTGTCCAAAATAGAAGATTCTGAGAGTAAGGAGGGTAAGAATGTTTGAGTTTCTTAATCCTTACTGGTTTCTAGCACTCTTAATCCTCCCTGCATATCTAATCTGGGAACTCATTTACAACAAAAAGAGAAGAACCAGGATTCCCTATAGTAGATTGGAACTTTTAAAAAGAGCATCCGGGCATGAATCAATATTACAATATATCCCAATTTTACTAAGAGCTTTGACAATAATCTTTCTTGTTGTTGCCCTAACGCGACCAAGGTTTGGAAAGCAAAATGTAGAGATCGAAGGGAAAGGTATTGATATTGTTTTAGCTATTGATGTCTCCGGCTCCATGATGGCTGTTGATTTTAAACCTAAGAATCGTCTCGAAGCTGCCAAGAGTGTAGCAAATGAGTTTATTGAGAATAGAAAAAACGATAGAATTGGGTTAGTTATATTTTCAGACTATGCAATTACACAATGCCCG
>JAVCCX010000222.1 GCA_030765245.1 Candidatus Zophobacter franzmannii
GACTAAATAGATATTTTCAAGACCTCTGTTCTGTTCAATAATCTCATGGGCAATACGCTTAATTGTACGCTTGATAGCGTCTTTATCCATTACTGTGCTTTTAATCTTCACAGGTCCTCCAGTGGGTTTTTAATATTAAATATATAGTAGCAATGCTTTAGTCAAGAACTAATTACATCGACTCGATCTCTTCCCATCTCATCAGTAATCTATCCATTTCCTCTTCAAGTGCCTTATTCTTCAGATCCATCTCTTTAAAATCAACTGCGGATAGTTCCGAAGCCTTAGTCTGGATAGTCTCACTTATAGTTTCCAGCTCTTTCTCTACTTCATCAATTCGAGTATGAATAGTTTCAAGTTCCCGGACAAACTTAAATGAGAGCTTTGTCGACTTCTTCTCTTCTCTAACTACCGGAGTCTCTTTCTTCTTCTCATTTTCAGTAGCTTTCTGATAGCGCTTTACAAGTAAGTAATCTGAATAGTTACCTGCAAACTTATGAACTCTATCGGGTTCGAAGATGAAGAGGGAATCCACAACACGATCAAGGAAGTATCTATCATGTGAAACAACCAGGACACAACCATTGAAGTTATCAAGGTAGTCTTCCAGAATCTCCAGGGTCTGCAAATCAAGGTCGTTAGTCGGTTCATCCAGGATTACAAAGTTTGCCCCGAACATAAGAGATTTAAGCAAGTAGAGTCTCTTTTTCTCACCACCGGAAAGGCTCTTAATCTTACTCTGCTGGTGCTTACCATCAAAGAGGAATCTCTCTAACATCTCCGTAGCAGAGTGGAGAACTCCATCTTTGGTTCTGATGTTATCGGCATAGTCAGAGATATATTCAAAAACCCGTTTCTCAGGAGGTAACTCTTCTAGAGTTTGAGTAAAGTAAGAAAAGTGTGTATTAATCCCTTTTTTCAAAGAACCGGAGTCAGGATCAATGTCACCTGTAATAACCTTTAGAAGGGTTGTTTTGCCACAGCCATTCGGTCCTAAGATACCTATCCTCTCATTCTTCTGGAACATATGTGAGAATTTATCCAGAAGCTGAACATCGTCATAAGCTTTTGAAATGTCGTTTAACTCTGAAATGGTTTTGCCAAGGCGTTACCCGCCGAAGGAGATGTCCATTTTCTTGTTATCTACAACGAAAGAGTTAGCCAGTAGTTCTTCAACTCGTTTTATATGGTTCTTTGGGTTAGTCGAACGGGCTTGACATCCTCGTTCCAACCACTTCAACCCTTTCTGAAGTTGAGCTTTCTTGCGGGTCTCTTTGCGTTGAAGGTCAACCATCTCATTCTGTTTCTTATCAAGGTAGTAGCTGTAATTACCATCATGCCATTTGATTGAACCATATTCTACTTCAGCGATTTGCGTGCAAATGGAATCAAGGAAATACCTGTCATGTGAAACAAAGAGGATAGTGCCTTGAAATTCCGTAAGGTAATTCTGAAGCCATTCGATAGTATCAATATCAAGATGATTAGTGGGTTCATCAACGAGCAGGACATCCGGTTTCCCAACAATAGCTCTGACAATATCAAGTTTACGCTTTTGTCCACCTGAGAGTAGAGAAACTAGCTTGTCAGGTTCTTTTAAACCAAACTGAGCCAAAAGTGAACGGGCCTCCGATTCAACTAACCAAATCTTGTTTATCTCCATGTATTCACTAAGCTCTGTAAGTTTATGGGTTAGTTCAATTGAACTCTCATGCTCTAACTGAATACGCAGGTGATGGTATTGTCGAATAATCTCGAAGTGAGGCTGTTCACTCTGATATACTTGCTCAATAACAGTTAGATTATCCAAAAACTCAGGATTCTGGGGGAGATATGTAACTCTTAATTCATTACGGTATGTCATCTTTCCGGTATCAGGAGTGGAGTGACCCGATATAATCTTCATCAGGGTACTCTTGCCCGTTCCATTTGGACCAATAATTCCTATTTTACTACCTTCGTGAATCCCGAAAGAGCAGTCTTTTAAGATGACTTTCTCACCAAAAGCTTTCTGCAGTTTCTCTGCTGTAATTAAAACTCGTGCTATTTCTCTACCTCTCTATTTATTAAAAAAAGTTCCTGTCGTGAAACAGGAACTTTACAATCAATCTAAATCTATCCCATTATCCCGGCAAGTTTACCGCGGAATAACTTCTCAATTTCAATCATTCTTTTCTCTGTTGTTGCCTCAAATCTGAAAACAAGTACAGGAGTTGTGTTGGATGCTCTGCAGAGTCCCCAACCATCTTCAAATGTAACTCTGACTCCATCAATGTCATTAACATTGTATCCTTCATCTTTGAAGCTCTGAACGACCTTGTTTACAATTGCAAACTTATCAGATTCAGGAACATCTACATGAAGTTCAGGAGTATTATACATCTTTGGTTGGTCAGCTAAGTATTGACTTACAGGCTTATCCATGCGTGACATTATCTCAACAAAACGACAGCTAACATAAATAGCATCATCAAAACCAAGATATCTATCTCCAAGGAATACATGACCGGACATCTCGCCACCGACCTTAATCCCCTTATTCCGCATCTCATTCTTAATATTCGCATGACCAGTCTTGTACATGATTGGTTTACCACCATAAGCAGCAATGTCATCGAACAGATTCTTTGAGCATTTAACATCTGCAAGCACAGTAGCACCAGGATTCTTCTCGAGATAATCACGGGCAAGGATGTTTAGAATCTGGTCACCATAAAGCATGTTTCCTTCTTCATCAATAACACCAATTCTATCAGCATCACCATCCATTCCCAGTCCAGCTTCTGCCTGTGTCTCTTCAACCTTGTCTATCAGGTGTTTATTATACTTCAAAACAGTAGGGTCCGGATGATGATTAGGGAATCTACCATCAGGATCACAGAATATCTCTGTAACTTCACAACCAAGTTTTCTGAGGATCTGAGGGAGGTAAGGACCGCCCATTCCATTTCCACCATCAACAACAACCTTAACAGGTCTCTGGATGTCTATATTCGCAATAATGTAATCAATGTATCTCTGTTCAACAACTTCATTTACAAGGAATGTACCTTCTCCACTTTCAAAATCTTCATCCTGGATAAGCTTAAGTATATCTTTAATCTCACTACCATAAACGCTGGCAAGACCATTGTTAAGCTTGATGCCGTTATATTCTGAAGGATTGTGACTAGCAGTTATCATCGCTCCGGCATCTGTTTTAAGTGCCCAGATAGAGAAGTACATTACAGGGGTTGCTACAATTCCTATATCTATAACATCACAACCAGTTTCCATTAACCCTTTTGTGAAGTGTTCTTTAAATGAGGGAGTGCTTAGTCTGGCATCACCACCAAGACTTACGGACTTAAGTCCTCTTCTTCTTAACCAGGTTCCGAAACCTTTACCAATGAGATACAGTATTCCGTCTGTTAAATCAGTTCCAACTACTCCACGGATATCGTATTGTCTAAATGTTTGTGGGTTTACCATCTTTTCTCCTTAAAATCCAACTACTTTCTTAGGTTTCTTTGTGTCGTTAGGGTCTCTTGGTATGCGAGGTCTCTTTACTTTCTTGCCCTTTTTAAAGTCTTCAAAGTCCTTCTTTTCATCTTTTTTAAATTCCTGGAAAGCGTCTTTGACTTCTTTCGTATCTTCAACTACAGGAGTTACAATGGCACCTTCAGGAATACTAGCAGGCTCGTTAAGAGTGCCTACTTCTTCCACAACCTTATTGTCTTGTCTCAAATCTGGTTCATTGAGTGTACCAATTTCTTTAACTTCTACAACTTCGGGTTCAAGCACTTTTGTTTCAGTAACAATTGGTGCTTCTTCTTCCACGGCAGGTTTCACTTCTTCAACTGCTGCAGGGGCTTTTTTATTAAAAAAGGGACACTTACACCCACTAAGCCCAACTAACAATATCGTTAAAACTAATATCCATACAATTTTCTTCACTCTATCCTCCTATATCTTAAAATAATCTTTTAGCAATGGGATACATGCTTCCAAGGCTTTACTGCGATGGCTAATGCCATGTTTCTCAGCAGAGGGCATTTCGGCAAATGTTTTTCCTGTAGCATTCAATCTAAAGATTGGATCGTACCCGAATCCACTCTCGCCAAACTCCTTATGAGTAATCGTACCTTCAACTTCACCTTTCACATGACCTAAAAGCTTTCCGGGTTCTGCAAAGGCAACAACAGTGCGGAAACAAGCACCTCTATTGGACTCATTCTCTAACAGCCCAAGGACTTTCAATCTGTTGTCTCTATAAGTACAGTTCTCTCCAGCAAAACGAGCTGCGTACACCCCGGGTTCACCATTCA